>JAIBAS010000139.1 GCA_019695075.1 Promineifilum sp.
GACGTTGTCGCTGACAATTAACGCGCCGCCGAGGGCCAACTCCGACAGCGTCGGGCGGCGCGGTGCGGGTTCGGCGGTCGGTTCGGGGTGTTCGTCGGTCATCGGGGTGATCTCCTTAGCGGTCGCGCGGGCCTTCAGCGGCCAGGCGAATGGCCGGCGGTTGGCCCGGCGCGGCCGGCGGACGGGCCAGGCGGGCGTAGGCGCGCGCCAGCCAGGCGTTAGACCAGCCCAGTAGCTTCGATTCGGCGATGATGCGGGCGATCTCAGCGCGGGTCATCTTGGCTTCGCTGCGCAAGACGTTGGGATTGTTGCGGCTGAGGGCCAACGTCCGCGCCGCGAAGAGGAAGGGCCACATCAGCGCCAGCCGCAGGTTGTGTTCCGAGCGCGGGAAGGCGGTGATGTAGCGCAGGCCGTGATCGAGGTGACGGTCGGCCTTGTCGGCCAGCATGGCCACGACGGCCAGTGCCTTTGGCTCCTGCGGCAATTCCAGCAGCGTCTCGCGCGTCAGGCCCAGGCGGCGGTAGAACGTCTCCGGCACGAAGACCCAGCCGCGCTCGTAGTCCTTGCGGATGCCGCGAATGATGTTGACCGTTTGCAGGGCCAGGCCGCACTCGCGCGAGAGGGGCATCAGGCTCTCCCGCTGCGCGGCCACGGCCGGCGAGTAGAGGGCGAAGAGGTCGGTCACCAGGTAGCCGACGCGGCCGGCGACCTCGTGCATGTAGTCATCGAGGGCGGCCTCATCTTCGACGGTGGGGCCGTGCGCCTGCCAGCGGGCCATGCCGCGCGTGGTGGCGTGGACATGGGCGACGATGGGTCCCTGGAAGGGTGCGGGCAGGGCGTGGAGCCAGTCGAGGATGAGCGGGGTCTCGCGGACGACCTCCACTTCGGGATCGGCCGGGTCGAGGTCATCCACGCGCCGGGCCAGGCCGGCGGCCGAAGCGCGCCCCTCCAACACGGCGGCCCACTCGTCCAGCAGGGCGATCTTGCGCGCCGTGGGCATGGCCTCGTGGTCTTCGATGCCGTCGGAGATGCGGAACATCAGGTAGGCCACGGCGACGGCGTCGCGCAGCAGCGGCGGCAACTGCTCGACGGACAGGGCAAACGTGCGACTGACCTGCCTGACCATGATGTCGCGTTTCTGCATACGAAAGCTCCTACTCACTTGCCCCACTCCATACCCTAAGAGCGCCGCCCGGAGCGCCAGATAGACCACAGCAACCACAGCGCCAGCACGACGACGGCCGAGAAACCGAGCACGGCGATCCACGTCAGCAGCCGCCACGGCCAGGTCAGGTCGAGGTTGGGCAGCAACAGCGCCAGGCCGACAATCAGCGCCCCCAGCAGGATGGCCTGGATGATGCGGTTGGCCCCGCGCGTAACCTGGCGGGCGAGGTACTCCGTGGCCGGGTCCTGGATACGCAACTCCAGCCGCCCCTGCTCGACGCGGCTCATCAGCCGGCCGGTCTGCCCCGGCAGGTCGTTCAGAAAGCCCGCCCAGCCGCCCAACGCCCGCAGCGCCTCCGGCCCCCAACTGGTCGGCAGGGCCAGCTTGATGAGGAACCGCTGCACATAGGGGCCGGACACCTCGAACACGTCGAATTCGGGGGCCACGCGCTTGCCGACGCCCTCCAGAACGACCAGCGTCTTGATGAGCAGCCAATAGTCGCTGGGCACGTGCAGGCGGTACTCGTAGATGATCGGCTGAATTTCGGCCAGCAGTTCCGTGGCCGAGATGTCCTTCAGCGGCAAACCCTTGTAGCGCCGCAGCAACCGGCGCAGGTCGCGTTCCAGCCCTAACTCGTCCACGGTCGGGTCGGCGATACCCATGCGGATGAGCTGGCTGACGGCCGAGGGCGCGTCGAACTGGATGATGGCGATGTAGAGGCGGATGAGGTTGGCCTTGTCGCGCTCGTCGAGAAAGCCGACGGTGCCGAAATCGATCAGGCCGATGACCTCGTCGGCCAGGATGAGCATGTTGCCGGGGTGGGGGTCGGCGTGGAAGAAGCCGTCTTCCAGCACTTCCTGAACGATGAGGCGCGAGGCATGCAGGGCGATGCGGTGGCGGTCGAGGCCGGCGGCGTCGAGGGCGTCCAGGTCGTCGATCTTGATGCCGCGCAGCCGCTCCTGCACCATCAGCCGGCGCGTGGTGTATTCCCAGTAGACGCGCGGCACGCGCACGAAGTCCGCGCCGGCGAAGTTCTCGCGGAAGCGGTCGGCGTTGCGCCCCTCGCGGCGGTAATCCAGTTCCTCGCGCAGGGCCGTGGCAAACTCGTCGGCCATCTCGACGGCGTCGAAGGGCACGAAGCCCGGCAGCCGTTCGCGCATCAAGTGGGCGATGTCACCCAGGATTTGCAGATCGACGTCGATGAGCCGCTCCACGTCCGGCCGCTGCGCCTTGACGACCACGTGCGTGCCGTCGGGCAACAGGGCCGGGTAGACCTGGGCCAGCGAGGCCGAGGCCATCGGCGTGGGGTCGAAGGCGGCGAAGACCTCGGCCAGCGGACGCCCCAGCTCGGCCTCGATCAGCGGTAGGACGGTCTCCCACGGGTCGGGCGGGACGTTGTCGTGCAGGTTGGCCAGTTCGTTGAGCACCGAGGGCGGCAGAATCTCCGGCCGCGTGCTGGCGATCTGGCCCAACTTGATGAACGTCGGGCCGAGTTCCTCCAGAGCCAGGCGCAGGCGCACGGCCGGCGGCCGGCGTTCGGACTCCTCCACGCCGCGGCGCAGCAACCGGCGGGGGATGTTGAGCCGGTCGTCCAGCCCCAACTGCGTCAGCACCGCGCCAAAGCCGTGGCGAGCCAACACCTCGGCGATGCGGCGGTAGCGCGCGAGATGGCGCGGGCGCAAGCGGAACAGGAACGAGTCTCTGAACAATCCAGGCCCCTATTACGGCGTTAGGACAAACATGCAATCATAACGCAGGCAGCAGACCCTCACCAGCCGCCGCCCCCTCTCTTGAGGATGACTTAGCCGGCTCTGAGGCTGACCCGCGCCTAGCCTTCGAAGACGATGCCCTGGGCCAGGGGCAAGTCCTTCGACCAATTGATCGTGTTGGTCTGGCGGCGCATATAGGCCTTCCAGGCGTCGGCGCCGGATTCGCGGCCGCCGCCGGTGTCCTTCTCGCCGCCGAACGCGCCGCCGATCTCCGCGCCGGACGTGCCGATGTTGACGTTGGCGATGCCGCAGTCGGAGCCGCCGGCGGCCAGGAAGGCCTCGGCCGTGCGCACGCTGTCGGTGAAGATGGCGCTGGAGAGGCCCTGGCTGACGTCGTTGTGCAGACGAATGGCCTCGTCGAGCGTGTCCGCCTCCAGCAGGTAGAGGATGGGCGCGAAGGTTTCGCGGCGAACGATGTCGGTCTGCGCGGGCATGCGGATGAGCGTCGGCTCGACGAACTGCGGGCCGACGTCGGGCCGCGCCCGGCCGCCGAAAACCACCTCGCCGCCCTCGGCCACCGCCTGGCGGACGGCGGCCTCCATCTGGGTTACAGCCGTGCCCGTCACCAGCGGCCCTAGCAGCGTGCCCTCGATCAGCGGGTCGCCGGGGCGAATCTGGGCGTAGGCGCGCGTCAGGCGGGCGACTAGCTCCGCGGCGGCGGGGCGCTGGACGATGACGCGGCGGGTAGAGGTGCAGCGTTGGCCGGCCGTGCCCACCGCGCCGAAGACGATGGCCCGCGTGGCCAGGTCGAGGTCGGCGTCGGCGGCGACGACGATGGCGTTGTTGCCGCCCAGTTCCAGGATCGACTTGCCCAGCCGCGCGGCCACGGCCTGGGCCACGGCGCGGCCGGAGGCGGTCGAGCCGGTGAAGGAGATGAGCGGCAGGCGGCTGTCGGCCACGAGCTGCCGGCCCACGTCCGGCCCGCCCACCGTCAGGGTGAAGACGCCGCTCAGCCCATAGTCGGCCATGACGCCGTTGGCGATGTGCTGCATGGCCACGGCCGTCAGCGGGGTCAACTCCGACGGCTTCCAGACGACAGTGTCGCCGCAAACAGCGGCGATGGCCGCGTTCCACGACCACACGGCGATGGGGAAGTTGAAGGCGGTGATGACGCCGATGGGGCCGAGGGGATGCCACTGCTCGGCCATGCGGTGGCCGGGCCGCTCCGAGGGCATGGTCAGGCCGTAGAGCTGGCGCGAGAGGCCGACGGCAAAGTCGCAGATGTCGATCATCTCCTGCACTTCGCCGATGCCCTCAGCGCGAATTTTGCCCATCTCCAGGGTGATCAGTTCGCCCAGCGGCTCAATGGCCTCGCGCACGGCCGCGCCCAGATCGCGCACGACCAGGCCGCGCCGCGGCGCAGGCAGCTCGCGCCAGGCGCGGAAGCCGGCCTCCGCGGCGGCGATGACCCGCTCCACCGCCGCCGGCGTGGCCGGAATCACTGCGGCCAGCGGCTCGGTTGTCGTCGGGTTCGTGGACGCCAGCGGCGACGCACCGCTGTCAATCCAGGCGTCGGGGCCGGCGCACGCGCCGGGGTTTGTGGCGCGAATGTTCAGTCGTTCCAGCAGAGCTTGGGCGCGATTCATGGCTTCACCTCGGGTCATTCGGCGGCGGGTCGCTTGCCCGCGCCGGCGTTTGCGGGAATTATAGGGAATCGCCGCCCGCCCGCCAAAGGCGCGGGCGTAGACCGCCAATGACTGACGACCTTTTACCCGCTGTCTGCGACTGGGCCGCGTGGGGCGCGCTGTTCACCGACGTCGAACGGTGGCGGCCGGCCATCGCGCGCCTGTGGGCGGCTGCGCCGTCGCTGGCGGCGCGCACCGGCGTGGCGAGCGTGGACCGCGTGGCCGCCGGCTTCCCCGGCACGTGCGCGGTCTTTGTCCTCGACGAGGCCGCGGTCATCAAGTTCTTCCCGCCGATGGTGGCCGGCGATTTCGTCCGCGAGCGAGAAGCCTACCGGCTGCTGGTCGGGCGCGTGCCGGAGATGCCGCGCCTGCTCGCCAGTGGCGTCCTGCGCGACCGCATCGACTGGCCCTACCTGGTCACGTCGTTCTGCCCCGGCCAAGACTGGCGCGAGGCGCGGGCGGACATGCCCGCTGAGGAGCAACTGGCCATTGCCCGGACGTTGGGCGAACGCATCGGCCGCGTCCACTGCGCGGCCATCGCACCCGGCGGTGAATGGCCGCCGGGCGACGCCTGGCCGCGCTTTGTCGCCGCCCGTCTGGCCGCGCTTCCCGCTGCGCTGCGGACGGCCTTACCGGAAGCGGTTGCCGCGGCGGCCGAGGCGTTGCTGCGCGGAACGGACTGGTTCGCCGGGCGGCCGGGCCTGCTGCATGCCGACCTGACCGAGGATCATGCCCTGGTGGAGTGTCGGGACGGCCGCTGGGCGCTGTCGGGGCTGCTCGACTGGGCCGACGCGGAGGTGGGCGACCCGCTGTATGAGTGGGTGGCGCTCTTCTTCGGCTTCTGCGGGCGCGACGTGGCCTTGTTGCGCGCCTTCCTGGCCGGCTATGACCCGGCCGCGCCATTGCCACCGCGCCGCCAACTGCTGGCCTACACGCTACTTCACCGCTTCGGACTGAGTATCATCGCCGCTGTCCTCGGCAGCGAGGAGCGGCACGACCTGAGCGACCTCGATGAGTTGGCCGGGCGGCTCTTCCCCGACTTCGACTGACGGCGGGGGCAGGGCGGCGCGGCTGCGGTGGACGACGTAGATGCCCAGCAGCACGGCCACGCCGCCGAGCATTTGCAGCGGCGCGATGGTTTC
Organism: Promineifilum sp.; assembly: GCA_019695075.1. Lineage (GTDB taxonomy): Bacteria > Chloroflexota > Anaerolineae > Promineifilales > Promineifilaceae > Promineifilum. Next base: position 5,702 of record JAIBAS010000139.1, read on the forward strand.
GCCCAGGAGGGGCACGGCCAGCAGCCCGGTCAGCACCGGCTGCAAGAGCAGCGTCGGCGAGACGATGGACGCCGGCAGGTAGCCCAGGGCGTAGGATACGGCCATCTGCCCGCCCACCTGCACGAAGAGGCCGAGGGCCAGCATGTAGAGGTAGGCCCGAACGCTATGACCGGTCAGTGGCTGGCCGAGCACGCGGGCGATGAGCGCCAGGGCCAGCGTCGAGCCGAGGGCCGACAGCCAGAACGAGGTCAGCGTATTGAGCTTCTGCCGGCTGCGCTGGACGACGAGGAAATAGCCGCCGTAGAACATGCCCGACAGGACGCCGAAGAACGTGCCCAGACCGACATCGTTGAGCGCGTCCACGCCCAGGATGACTACCGCGCCGCCGATGGCCACGGCCAGCCCGATCCAGAACAGCCGCCCCGGCCGCTCGCCGAAGAAGAGCATCGCTCCCAAGCCGACCCAGATGGGCGCGGTGTTACCCATCAGCGTCGGCGTCGTTGCCCCGCTGATGAGGATGCCCGTGTTCCAGAAGAAGAGGTCGCCGGCAAAGAACAGGCCGGCCAGGACGGCGATGAGCGCTTCGCGGCGCGACGGCCGGCCGTCGCGGGCGATGCCGCGGCCGAAGGGCAGCGCCAACAGCACGACGGCGACGGCAACGCGATAGAACGCCGACACTGCCCCCGGCGTCCCGGCCAGCTTAACGAAGATGCCGGAGAAGCCCATGCCGACGAGGCCCACGGCGAGGGCGAGATAGGCGCGGGTGTGTTGCGAAGAGGCGTGGGTGGGGGGCATGGTGTTGGGTATCCGTGTTGACCGATTGGGGCGCTCGCGGGCGCGGGGCACTTATACCGCAGGCGCGGATAATCGGCAATGGCCGGGCGGCGCTGCTATACTAGGCGGGCGAGCGAAGGAGACAAAGCGATGAGTGAGCTACTGCGGGACAAGGTGGCGGTGGTGACCGGGGCCAGCCGCGGTATTGGCGAGGCCACGGCGCTGACGCTGGCCCAGGCGGGGGCCAACGTCGTCGTGGCGGCGCGTTCGGCCGACGAGTTGGCCGGCCTGGCCGAGT
>JAIBAS010000168.1 GCA_019695075.1 Promineifilum sp.
TGCCGCCGGGTGTGCCGGGGCTGGAGACGAGCCTGCCGCTGCTGCTCAGCGCCGTGGCCGATGGGCGGCTGACGGCGGCGCGGCTGGCGGCGCTGATGCACGACAACCCGCGGCGCATCTTCGGCCTGCCGCCGCAGCCGGAAACGTGGGTTGAGGTGGACATGACCCCGTGGACGCTGCCGGCCGAGGGCTGGCAGACGAAATGCGGCTGGACGCCCTTCGCCGGGCTGACGGCCGGGGGGCGCGTGACACGGGTCGTCCTGCGCGGGCAGACGGTCGTCGCCGAGGGCGTCGTGTTGGCCGCGCCGGGAACGGGGCGGGTGCTATAGGCGAGTGGGGCGGCCCAGCAACAGGCCGCTGACGACAATCGGCGTGGGCCGCTGGCCCCGCCGTGACAGGCGATAGGAGAAAGGAGAACAACACATGCAACCGATGAACCTGAAACCGCTATTTGATCTGGATGAGTTGGAGGCCCGCTTCGGGGCCAACGGCAAGGTGGCCAACGGCATGACCGGCTGGGACATCCTCTCGGTCGATCAGTTCGACCGCGAGCGGCTGGGCTACGTCTTCGGCCGGGCCGAGGAGATGCGCGCCATGGTTGACCGCGTTCACGGCGTGGACTTGCTGAAGGGGCGGGTGCTGGCCTGCCTGTTCTATGAGCCGAGCACGCGCACCAGCGCCTCGTTCATCGCCGCGATGGAGCGGCTGGGCGGCAGCGTCATCCCCATCACCCAGGGCGTGCAGTTCAGTTCGGTCAGCAAGGGCGAGACGCTCAGCGACACCATCCGCACGCTGGAGCAGTACTCCGACGTCATCGTGTTGCGCCACCCGGAGATCGGTTCGGCCAGGGTGGCCGCCGAGGCGGCCGGCATCCCGGTCATCAACGCCGGCGACGGCGCGGGCGAGCACCCGACGCAGGCGTTGCTTGACCTGTTCACCATTCAGGAGGAGATGGGGCGCATCGACGGGTTGAAGATCGCCATGGTTGGCGACTTGCGCTTCGGCCGCACCGTCCACAGCCTGACCAAGCTGCTGCTGCACTTCGATGTCAGCCTGCGCTTTGTCTCGCCGGAGATTCTGCGCATGCCGCTGAAGATCATGAACGAGGTGCGCGACGCCGGCGTCAACGCCCGTGAGACCCACGACGTGGCCGACGTCATCGAGAACGCCGACGTGCTCTACGTGACCCGCGTCCAGAAGGAGCGCTTCAGCGACCTGGCCCAGTACGACGAGGTCAAAGACCACTACATCATCACCCCGGAACTAATGCAGCAGGCCAAGGACAAGATGATCGTCATGCATCCGCTGCCCCGCGTGGGCGAGATCAGCACGGCCGTGGACACCGACCCGCGCGCGGCCTACTTCCGCCAGGTGCAGAACGGCATGTACATCCGCATGGCCTTGTTGGCGGCCGTGCTCGGTAAGGCGTAGGCGGGCGTGTTGTAGGGGCGGGTCTCAGACCCGCCCCTGCCATGCATGCACCACGCTTGACAAATGCCCTTCCCTGAGTAAACTTCGACAGTGCGTCCAGGCCCAAACGGCCCGGGCGGCGCGGTTGCCGGCGGTGGCCGCGGCATCGGAAGCGCGGTGTGAGTGCGTTTCACCCATTATGGAGTAATCCGTGAACGATAAAGCAGAACCTGGCGGAAGTCATAGACAGACGCCCCTGTCAACCGAATAACTAGCCCCTGGTTGGCAGGCCCTTTCCCCGTCCCCTCGCCTCCAGGGAGCCAAGCTTCTTGGAGGTGTCCCATGCTGTACACAGACCTGGAAGATATTCTGGTGAAGGTCCGCGCGTCGCTGGAGCACGACGACGTGGCCGGAGCCGTGGCCGCGTTGGAAGCCCTGCGCGCCCCTGACCAGGCTGACCTGTTCCATGAATTGGAGGACGAGCACCAGACGGCCCTGCTGCCCCGGCTGAACCCGGAGGACGCGGCCGACATCCTGGAAGAACTGGAAGACGAAGACGCGGCCGACCTCGTGGCCATGCTGCCGCGCGAGACCGTCGCCCGCATCATCGACGAGATGGAGCCGGACGAGGCCGCCGACCTGTTGGGCGAGCTGGAACCGGCCGACCAGGAGTTCGTCCTGCGGCAAATGGAAGACCAGGCCGAAGTGCGCCCGCTGCTGCTACACGCCGAGGACAGCGCCGGCGGCCTGATGACCTCCGACTTCCTGGCCCTGGGCCGGCGCATGTCGGTCGGAGAGGCGCTGGCCGCGCTGCGCACGTGGAAGCCCGACGCCGAGGACATCTACGATGTCTACGTCGTCGACCGCGAGGGCCACCCGACCGGCACGCTGAGCATGCGCCAGCTCGTGACGGAAGACCCGCAGGCCGTCCTGGCCGATGTCGTCGAAAAGGACTTCGTCACCGTACCCGTGGGCAGCGACCAGGAAGAGGCCGCCCGGCTCATGGCGCGCTATGACCTGGCCACACTGCCTGTGGTGGACAGCCACGGCCGGCTGGTCGGCGTCATCACCATCGATGACGTTGTTGATGTGTTGGAAGAAGAGACGACCGAGGACTTCCAGCGCTTTGGTGGTACGCAACCCCTCGACCGGCCCTATCTGGATTCCAGCGTCCTGACTGTTGCCCGCAAGCGTGTCGGCTGGCTGTTGCTGCTGTTTGTGACAGAGACGCTGACCGGCAGCGTCCTGCGTCACTTCGAGGCGGAGATGGCCGCCGTGGTCTCATTGGCCTTCTTCATCCCGCTGCTGATCGGCACGGGCGGCAACGCCGGCTCGCAAACGACCAGTACGATCATTCGCGCCCTGGCCGTGGAAGACCTGGACAAGCGCGGGCTGCTGCGCCCGCTGATGCACGAGTTGTCGGTGGGCTTGCTGCTGGGTCTGGTGATGGGCGTCGTCGCCTATGGCCGGGCGCTCCTGTGGGGCACGGGGCAGCCGGTGGCGCTGACGGTGTCGGCGTCTATCTTCGCCATTGTCGTTTGGGCCAACGTCCTCGGCTCGCTGCTGCCCATCATCGCCCACCGTCTGCGCATCGACCCGACGGTCGTCTCCGGCCCGGCCATGAGCACGCTGGTGGACGCCACGGGGCTATTCATCTACTTTACTATCGCGGGTCTCATCCTGGCCCTCTGATAAGGATGAAGGATGAGGGCGGAAGGATGAACCCGACTTGCGGGTTCGTCCTTCATCCTTCATCCTTCATCCTTTGGCGATTAGTCGCGGAAGACGGCCGGCAGATAGATGAAGAAGGTTTCGGACTGAGGCTCCTCGTAGGTGAAGCTCCAGACCGCGCTCCAGTCGCCAAAGGTATTGCATGAGCCGTCGCTGTTGCCGGCGCGCACCATCCAGTAGTACGTCGTCCCGTCGGTTAGCGTGAGGTCAACGGCGTACTCCGTGTCGGTGACCGCCGCCACCTTGAGGTTGTCGGAGACATCCGGCTCGATGCCGATGCGCACCTCGTACTCCGTGGCGTCGGTCGCAGCCGACCACATCAGCGTCGGCGCGGCGTTGACCGTGCTGCCGTCTTCGGGGAAGAGCAGCATAGGTGTGGCCGGCGTCGGGCAGGTCTCCACGGCGATGCTGAATTGCCATATCTCGCTCCACGGGCCGGTTTCGTTGCAGTCGCCGCCGTCGTTGTGGGCGCGCACCCGCCAGTAGTAGGTCTCGCTGTCGGCCAGTGGCGTGGTGACGGTGTAGTCCGACGTGGCGCTGCTGTCGCTGATGATCGGGCTGGACACGTCGGGCTGGTCACTGATGCGAATGTCGAAGCTTGTCACGTCCGCCATCGGCGACCACGAGAAGGTGGGTGTCACGTTGCCGACAGCGCTGCCGTCGGCCGGCGTCCACAGTTCCGGCGCGCCGGGCGCGGCGCACGCGAACTCAATCGTGAAGTGCCAGATCACGCTCCAGGGGCCGTCCTCGTCGCCCAGGGCGCGCACGCTCCAGTAGTAGGTATCTTCGCCGGGTAGCGTCTTCATGACTGACTCACCGGTCAAAGTGTCATCATCGACGACGAGGTTGTTGAAGGCGATATCGGTGGCCACCTGCAAGTGGTAGCCCGTGGCCCCCTCGACACTCCCCCACTCGAACTGCACGTCGGCCGCGGTGACCGTCTGGCCGTTGGCCGGGGCGATCAGCAGCGGTGCTGCCAGACTGTCGAGCGCGCTGAGGGCGGCGAAGGCGTCGGCGATGCCCGCGCCGCACTTGGCCGTGGTGCAGCCGCTGCCGGCGGGGAAGTCGCGGGCCGTCGTTTGCAGGATGTCCAGCACCTCGGCCGGGGTCAGAGTGGGGTCTTCGCCCAGTAGCAGGGAGACAAGGCCGGCGATGTGGGGCGCGGCCATGCTCGTGCCCTGATAGTAGCGCAGGTCGTCGGCGCCGGGGCCGGTCAGGCCGGCGTTGAGCGTCGATAGGACGCCGCCGGGGTCATTGGCGAAGAACTGCTCGCCGCCCGGCGCGGCGATTTCGACCAGCGCGCCGAAGTTGGTGTAGTAGGTCTGGTCGCCCGTTTGGCTGGTGGCGGCGACGGTGATGACATTGTTGCAGTTGGCCGGGCGCGCGCCGGAGACGTTGACGGCGCTGTTGCCGGCGGCGACGACGGACACGACGCCGGCCGCGGCCAGGTCATTGAAGGCGTTCTGGTAGCTCGTGCCACACGCGCCGCTGCCGCCCAGACTGAGGTTGACGACATTGGCCGGGTTGGCGTTGGCCGGCGCGCCGGGCACAGCCAGGCCGGCGGCCCAGCGCGTGCCATCGACGATGTCGGACAGGAAGCCGCCGCAGCGACCGAGCACGCGCACCGGCAGGATTTTGGCGCTCCAGTTGACGCCGGCCACGTCGCTGCCGTTGTTGGAGTTCGCGCCGATGGTGCCGGCAACGTGCGTGCCGTGCCAGGAGCTGTCTGTGGCGCTCCAGCCGGGGAAGCACTGGTTATTGGTGGTCCAGTCGCCGGGGTCGGACGGGTCGTTGTCGCGGGCGTTGCCGTCGTTGGCCGTCGGCACGTCGGCGATGAAGTCGTAGCCGGGCACGGTGCGGCCGGCCAGATCGGCGTGGCTGCGGATGCCCGTGTCGATGACGGCGACGACAGTGGTGGCTGAGCCGGTGGTGATGCCCCAGGCGGGCAGCAAGTTCAGCCCTTCCTCGACGCCGGGGTCGTAGCGATAGTGCCATTGGTCGTCGAAGCGCGTGTCGTCGGGGGTCACGTTGGCCGCCGGCGCGTCGGCCAGGGGCGGCGAGGCGATGATCTGCATGATGGCGTCCGGCTCGGCGTAGACCACCTCCGGCAGGGCGGCGATGCGCGCGGCCATGGCCGTCACGGCGGCCTCGTCGATGCGCGCGGGCAGGCGCAACACGTAGGCGTCGCCCGACATCGGCCGTTCTATGGTCAGAGCCAGGCCGGCGGCCGTGCTCAGCCGGTCGAGCAGTTGGTCGGCGCCGGCCGCCGCCAGAGCCGCCTCGCCGGACGGGGCGAATTGGACGATGATCTGGTTGGTCGGCAGGCTGACGAGCGGGGCTACGCCTGTGGGCGTCTGGGCGGCCTGGGCGGCCGGGCGACCCAGCAAGAGAACCAGGGCGGCAAAGAAAGTTACAGCGGCGATTTGGATACGCCGCGCCGTGACAAGCTGAAACACTGAGGCGCGTTTAGAACTCATTTTTCGTCTCCGTATGCGTAATATTGCGGTCGGTAGCCGTAGGGGCGACTAGGCGACGGCATTTCGAGAAACACCAGGACACTATAGTGTAGACGGGCCGGTAGTGTCAATGAGCAGGATTACCCCACTAGATGACCGGCCGCGTGAGTCACACGTCCGGGTTCAGGCGAGGATTTCATCAACGACGGCCGCCAGGTCGGCCGCCGGCCCGCCGCTCGACTCCCCCAGGAGGTTGAGCAGGGCCAGCGCCTGCGGTCGGGTTTGGCTTTCGGTGGCCGGGTGGTTGAGCACGAGGTGCAGGACGGCCGCGGCGCGCTCGTTTTGCTCTTCAGCGATGAGCAGACGGCCATAGACAAAGAGCATGACCGTGACGCGCGGCAACAGGCCCAGCCGCCAGGCCAGGGCTGTGCCCTCGCACAGGTCGGCGCGCGCCTGAACGAGATCGCCGCGGTCGACGCCGGCTTCGGCGGCGTTGCCCAGGGCCATAACCACCTGTTCGGTGCGGCCCAACTCGCGGTAGCGGGCCAGCGCGTCGCGAAAATGGGCCAGCCCGGCGTCGGGGTCGCCGCCGCGGTGGGCCAGCGCGCCCAGGTTCATGAGCGCCGTGGCCTCGCGCTCCAGGTTGCCGCTGGCCTGGGCCAGTTCCAGGCAGGTGCGATAGTAAGTGTGGGCCGTCGCCAGGTCGCCCTGAAGGTAGGCCATTGTCCCCAGGCGGTTGAGGGCCATCAGCTCCAGAGTCGTGTTGTCGAGGGCGCGGGCCAGGCTGAGGCTCTCGTTGATGTAGGTGGCCAGCGTCTCCATGTCGCCCGTTTTCCAGGCGACGTCGGCGACGCCGTAGAGCACCTGGGCCAGTGTTTCGGCGTCGGCGGCGCGGGCCAACGGCAGGCCATAGGCCAGCAGCATCCGCGCCTGGGCGTAGTCGCCGCGGCTGATGGCCACGCGGCTGAGCCAGTAGAGGGCCAGCGCCTGGGCGTGGCCATCGCCGGCGCGGCGGGCGTAGTCGCGGGCATAGAAGAGTGCCCGTTCGGCGGCCGGGAAGTCGCCCAGGTTCCAGGCCACGGCCCCCAGCTTGAGGCGCAGGCTGCTGATGGCCGCCTCGG
>JAIBAS010000471.1 GCA_019695075.1 Promineifilum sp.
CGCCGGCGACACGGCCGAGGTCATCGTCCACGATAGCGGCCAGGGCATCGCCCCGGAGCATCTGCCGCAGGTGTTCGACCGTTTCTTTCGCACCGACGGCGCGCGCGACCGGCAGCACGGCGGCGCCGGCCTGGGGCTGGCCATCGTCAAGGCCATCGTCGAGGCCCACGGCGGCAGCGTGGCCGTGGCCAGCGCGGGGGTGGGGCGGGGCAGTACGTTCACGGTCATCTTGCCCATCACGTAGTGCCGCCTTCACTGCTCTGTCGTCGGGACATAAGCCTGATACCAAGACTCAGGCAGCTTGAGAACCGTTGTCGGTGTTGCCCCCAGCTCGTTGATCACCAGTCGCTTTAGATACCAGGTGTTCTCGTTAGAAGCCCAACTCAGATAGGCGATCTCGTTGTCGGACAACCACATCGGGTTGGTTTCGTATTCATCAGCCGTGGCCGTCAACCGTTGGGGCGTATAGGTGGGATCGTCCATGTAGATGGCGAAGAGGTCTTGCCATAACGCCTCCGTCTCGTCGGCTGATGCCCGGGCATAGGCGATAGACCGGCCGTCGCCCGACCAGACGGCTGCGATTTCGTCCGCGGTTGACGTATCGGTTAGTTGCTGGAGCGAGAACGCATCCTCCGGCCGCGGGCCCATTGTCTCCATGTACAGGTCCCAATCCCTGCCGGCGTCGTCCACATCCGTGTCGTTTGTTGCAGAGTAGAGGAGTCTCGTTTCCAAGGGAGACCAGTCGGTAGAAAGGGCGCAACCCATTCCAAGTTGCGAACGCTTGATCTGCCCGCTCTCGGTAAATATGTAGAAGGGTATGACACCCCTTTTCTCCGTCTGCGCCACGGCAATGACCTCGCCGCCAGCCGACCAGCCGAAGACCTTCAGGATTTCGTTGGGTTCCAGTTCAAATGTGGCCCGTGGCTTGGCGCCGTCGTCGAGCAGTTCGAACACGCCGACGACGTTCGATGTGCGGGATCCATCCGGAGTTTCCGAGTAAATGAGACCGGCTACAACCCGCTCGCCGGGGTGCAGCGCCGGCTGGCCCAATTGGGGCAACTCCTTAAGGGTGATCGCGCTACCCGAATCGCTGAAATCCTGGATATGGATCCAGGTTCCAGCCTGTCCCAGGTAGACCCAGAACGCGGCCAGAGGATACCTTTTGGATAAGGACAGGCCGGAACCACCGGTAACGCCCGCGTCGAAGTCAACGATTTGAACCGGCTCGCTTAAACTGATACGGTGTAAGTTGGCCCGTCTGTCCCTGAGAATGATCGCCTGGCTATTCTCATGCCAAGCAGCCTCCATATCCGCATCGCCTGGAAAGAGAGGGATAGAGTAACCGCGGACGTGATAGAAGAGGCTCGAGTCGGTATAACCATGACACCGGGAGGTCTGATAACCATACCGGATCATGCGCTGAAAGTCTGGCGTGCCGTCAGACTGGCCTGAACCGCAACCCATCAGCAGGAGGACGAACAGCGCAACGAGAATGGAATGGGATTTGAACATAGCCAGGAGACCTTCGCCCAGCATGGAATTGTACCCTCATTGGCCGTTGTTTGCCGCCGATGGGGCAGCCGGGCTACACTCCACCCCATGACCGTCTTCAACGACCCGCGGCCACGCAACTGACCCACTGAATACTGCTTACTGCTTACTGCCCTATGTCCACCTCCCGCCGCGCCCTCTGGGTCAGTCTCGCCGTCATCATCGCCGCGCTGCTCTACCTCTCCACCGTTCAGACGATCATCAACGGCGGCGGCCACCCCTACGTCACCGACGTGGGCGAGCACCAGAACGCCCTGCCGCGCTGGGGCACCATCCACCACAGCGGCTACCCGCAGTGGACGGCCCTCGGCTCGCTGTTCGTCAGCGTTGTGCGCCTGGTTGGCGTCTCGCCGGCGGCGGCGGTGTCGCTCTATTCGCTCGTCTGGGGGCTGGCGACGGTGGCCCTGCTGGTCGTGCTGGCGATGGAGTTGGGCGCGACCGGGCCGTTCGCGGCGCTGGGGGCGCTGGCCGCGGCCGTGGCCACTTCGGTGTGGATGGACGCCTCCATCGGCGAGTTGCACACGGCGACGATGGCCCTGACGCTGGCGACGCTGCTCTTCGCCCTGCGCTTCGGCCGCTCCGGCGCGCGCGCCGACCTGCTGTGGCTGACGTTCATCTTCAGCCAGGGCGTCGTCCACCAGCGCTCGCTCGTCCTCATCGCCCCGGCGGTGCTGCTGCTCGTCTGGCCCCACCTGCTGGACGTGTTCCGCATGGGCTGGCGGACGCTGCTGCTGGTGGTCGTCATCGCCCTGCTGGCCCCGCTGACCTACCTCTACCTGCCCCTGCGCGTGCGCATGGGGGCCGATTGGGTCTTCGGCGCGCCGGGCACGTGGGACGGCTTCTGGACGCTGTTCTTCGACAACCGCGCCGACCGTGTCTTTGACCTCAGCACCGACTGGCTGGCCCGCGTGCGCACGACGCTGGCGATTCTCAACGACGATCTGTGGCTGCCGCTGCTGGTCGTGGGGCTGGCCGGGTTGTGGTTCAACCGACCGCCGACGACCGACGGCCGACCGCAGCCAGAACGGCCGCCGACGACCGACGGCCGACCGCAGCCAGAACGACTGCCGACGACCGACGGCCGACCGCAGCCAGAACAACCGCAGCCAGAACGACTGCCGTCGGAGGCTGCCGGCGGCGGTCAGCGGTCGGCGGTCGGCGGTCGCCCTGCCGTCGGCCGTCGCTTCGCCATCGGCCTCGCTCTCACTCTTGCCTGGCTGCCTAACTTCCTCGTCACCGTCCTCATCTGGCGCAACCGGGTGACGGACGGGCAACTGGCGGCCAAGCTGCCGGTGGTGTTGCTGGCCGGGGTGGGGTTGGCGCTCGTTCTGGATTTTGTCTGGCGCGGGTTGGCGAGCCGCTGGGGAGCCGGGGAGAATGGCAGGGTGCGGCGCGGGCTGGCCGTCGCCGTGCCGCTGGCGCTGGCCGTGGCGCTGGGTTATTGGGCGTGGCAGACGCGGCCGTTCATCCTCTCCGTCACCCGCGACGACGCCTCGCAGGCCGTCGTGGAGGCTGTCGATCGCGTCGCGCCCGACCCGACGCGGGGCACAACCGTCCTCGTCCCCTGGGGCACCGACTACTGGACGCTGACCTATGAGCAGCGCTTCGGCGGCCGGCTGGATGGGCTGACGCTGGTGGATCACAACGCCCGCCCGCAGGACATCATCGCCCGCGGCGACCGGCTGGTGGTTCCCGATGGCACGCTGCGCATCTTCCCGCTGTCGTACTTCGAGGAGCGCCTGGGGCCGCTCTACCTGGCCTCGGCCGCGCCGGGCGTTATCGAGCTAAGCCCCGCGCCCATCGTCGGGGAGGCGGCGCTGCTGACCAGTTCGAGCATCATCCCGGTTGACTTCGATCTGGAGAATGGCGCGGTCATCCGCGGCTACCAGTTGGAGTGGGCCGGCGGCGACGAGGCGGCGGGTGACGCGGCGCTGCTGCTGACGGTCTACTGGCAGGCGACGGCGGCCATCGCCGCCGACTACAGCACCGCCGTCCACCTGGTGGCCGTCGATCCGCCGGCCGGCCCGGCCGACATCCTGACCCAGGCCGACCACGCCCACCCGGTCGATGGCTGGTATCCGACGACGCGCTGGCGGCCGGGCGAGATCGTCCGCGATAGCTACCTGCTGCCCGTGCCGGCCGGCCGCGCCCCGGTGGCCGTGCGCGTGGCCATGTATCGCACGGACCCGGTGGCGGGGTTTGTCAATACGGAGTGGTTGTCGGTGGCGGTGCCGGGGAGGTAGCGGCGACGGCCGAGGGCGCACACGCAGGTGCGCCCCTACCGGTCCAGGAACGCCATCAGGCTGTTGGCCACGAGATCGAGCTTGTCCAACGCGCGCGTATGCTTCACCTTAATGCCCATTTGCTCGCTGAGCATAGACAGAATGCCAAACAGCAGGTTATGGCGGACGTGAAACTCGCGCGGACGGTCGCCGACGGCGATCAGCATACGCAACACAGTCGCGCCCACCTCGCTCCACATTGCTTCGGGTGTCGGGATGGGGGACAACATCTCCACGCCGAGCGGCATGCCGGTTTTTCCGCCGACCATGAGTAGAGTATATGGAAAGAACGGCCGCCCGCCCGGTGGGGCAACAATGGAGAGCGTGCGGAAGCAGTCGATCTCCACAACCCGCGGCCCGATGGGCAACTGCCTGACCTTGTCTAGCGCCTCGGTGTCCACGCGAATTGTCATTTCATAGGGCGGCGGCGGGACGAACCTCATCGTTTCATCGCGCCAGACCGGGCCGCCGGTCGTCTGCTCCGACACGCGCACCAGGAACTCATCATCGTCGCCGGGCATCAGCAAGTCTTCGTCGGTGTTCACCAAACGTGGCACAACGTCGAGCAACTGCTCCAGAGCGTAGACCAGGGTGCGGGCCTCGGCTTTTTCGATGTGCCAGGGCGCATAGCCGGGCTGGTGGCTGCGGAAGATGGGCCAGGCGTTGCGGCCGCGGAACTTAAGCCCTAACGCCTTCATGTGCTCGCGGTCGCGCTTTTCCACCATCTCGCGATCTTCAAACGATGCCTGAATGTGGGGCAGGTCGAGCACGGCTTCGATGTTGATGTCCGGGCCGGCCTCCTCGACGCGCAGAAAGCTGTACAGACCGCGCACGCCCTGGTAGAGGGCTATCGCGTAATGCTCGCCCGCCATGCCCATGATGCTGACGAAGTTCGGCTCGCCCGTATCGGGATCGATGACGCCAAAGATGTCGCCCTCTTCCAGGTATTCCCACGGCGCAAGCTGTTTAATACGAGCCATTAACTCGTACAACGGACGACAATCCTCAGCAGTGGCCAACTCCATCTCGTCCATGCGAACCCCCTTGTGGAATGTGCTATCAGTATGCCACTTCGCGCGAACCGGCACAAGTAGGGGCAGACCTGTGTGTCTGCCCTCCACAAGCTGCACACCCATAAGGCGCATACGCAGGTGCGCACCTACTCCCACGTTGCCAACATCCGCAGGAAGAGGTCGGTCGAGTCGTCGCGATCATCGCGATACGAAAAGGACAGGACGTATTCGGCCTGGCTATCGGTCAGGTAGATCATCTGCCCGCTGTGGTTCTGGTCGTACCTGAGCGTCTGCTGCCAGGCGGGGAGTTTGCCGGCGCCAATCTCGGTCGGCGTCACCGGTGAGTAGTCATACCCGCCATCGCTCTCGGTCAGGGCACGGCCCCAGTCGGCGGCCCCGGTAAGGGTTGGCTGGTCGGCCGGTCGCCGGTAGATGGTCAGAAGCCGGCTCGCCTCTATGAAACCCGGCGAGTCGGCCAGGATGGCAACAACCCCTTCGAGACCGGGGGATGAACCTTGGTACGATTCTGGCGTCCAGTTGCCGGGGTATTGAATGGCAAAACCATATGAGGTGCTCTGGTACTTCACCCATTCGTCTGAACCCAGGTAATAGCGCGCGAATGGCGGTAGAACCTGTATCAGGATGATGAATAGCAGCAGATAGGTCAACCACTTCGGCTTTCTCAGGAAAACGCGCATGGCTCCCTCGCCACTATGCTCGATCCGGAACAATATTGAGCCAGATGAGTCTGATCATACAGTATATATCCAATGCCGACAGGATCAGCTCCTAACCGCGTTCCTCAGCCCATTTTGAGGTAAAATCCCCCTCATGCCACGCGACCGCACCTATCGCACCGAGGCCGTCGTCATCCGCCGCAGCGACTTCGGCGAGGCCGACCGGCTGCTGACGCTCTTCAGCCCCGACCGCGGCAAGATGCGCGCCATCGCCAAGGGCGCGCGCAAGCCGCAGAGCCGCAAGACCGGCCACGTCGAGCTGTTCATGCGCAGCAAGTTCCTCCTGGCCGTGGGGCGCGACCTCGACATCGTCACCCAGGCCGAGACGGTGGAGACCTATGCGTCGCTGCGCGAGAGCCTGGTGCGGGCGACCTACGCCAACTACGCCGTGGAACTGCTCGACCGCTTCACCGTCGATGAAGACCCCCACCGCGACATCTACGAACTGCTGACGCTGGCGCTGGAGACGCTGGCCGCGGCCGACCAGCCGCTGCTGCTGGCCCGCTTCTACGAGTTGCGGCTGCTGTCGCTGACCGGCTTCCAGCCGCGGCTGTTCAACTGCGTCGCCTGCGGCGAGGCCATCATCGAGCAAGACCAGTTCTTCAGCCCCGACCTGGGCGGCCTGCTCTGCCCCGCCTGCGGCCCGACCGACCCGCGCGCCATGCCCATCTCGGCCGTGGCCGTCAAGGTGATGCGCTACTTGCAAACGCGGCCGTGGGCCACCGTCAGCCAGTTGCGCCTCCCGCCGGCCGTGCTGCACGAGATCGAGCGCGTCCTCTACGACTACCTGACCCACATCCTGGAGCGCGAGCTAAAGTCCGTGGACTTTCTCCACCGCCTGCGCCGCGAAGCGGAGTTGTTGGCCGAAGAGTAAGAGGCTCACGCAAAGGCGCGAAGGGACAAAGGCGCTAAGAAAGGGCCTCACCCAAAGAACGCCAGGAACGCCAAGCGAAGCAGCTTGTTTTCCTTTGCGCCTTCGCTTCTTCGCGCCTAGTATAGTCGGCCCCAAGTGGTATAAAGGGAAAGACACGGCAGGCCGATTGCGCCCAGGTACATCAAGACCGTCGCAAAGCAGGGTCGCCGTGTCTTCCGCGGGAATGCCCGAACAGTTGGCTGGGCCACGAAGCCCG
>JAIBAS010000530.1 GCA_019695075.1 Promineifilum sp.
CGGCCGGTCGCGCCGCGCAGGCTCGTCTCCAGCCGCCGCGCCGCCAGCGCCTCGGCATCGGCCGAGACGGGCGCATCGAGCTTCAGGCCCGATACCTGCGCCGGCAGTTGGCGCGAAAACTCGCTACGCTGGGGCGATTCTTGCGCGAACGCCACCGTCGCCGTCAACGCCATCAGGCTGACGATCACCAGCAGCTTCAGGTTACGCTTCAGAGTGTTCTTTCCAGACAACTTGGTCCTCCAAGGATTCGTTGAGCAAAAGCATCTGATCATTGACCGGGGGCGGCCGAAACGGCTGGTCGCAGACCGGTGGAACGGTGTGGAGGGATTGCGGATCGGTTGGTTCTTACGGGTGTACTTACCTCCTTGCCGGCATCCGGCAACTGTAGAACAACCACTAATGAAGTCCGAAAGGTCAGAACGGGTATGCGGCAGCTACACAGAAAGGCATTCGCCCATTCCAGATACGGGTAACGCCAATAGTTTAGTAGCCGATGCTTACAAACTCTCTTACAATTCTTTCACGGATTGTTCACGTCTAGCTTATCTGGATGGGCGCGTAGGTCAAGTAGAAGCCGTCGGCTAAGGTGGACAGCCGGTCAAAGTTACGTACAATCGTTTATCGATAGTGAACAGCGCCGCCGTGGCCACCCGGCCACGCGCGGCATTCAGCGAGGAGGTCGGAGGATATGGAACGTCTGCGGCGCGATTTCAGTACGATCACCCTGGTCATGATCCCGGTGGCCATCGCCATCAACATCGCCATCGGCCAGCTCGTCTACACGCTCAAAGTGCCTCTTTATCTGGACTCTATCGGCACGATCTTCGTTGCCGCCGTGGCCGGACCGTTCGCCGGGATGCTGACCGGCGCGCTGACCAACCTGGTCTGGGGCCTCAGCGGCATCAACTCGTTCTACACCGCCTTCTGGATCACCGGCGCTATTATCGGTCTGGTGGCAGGGCTGTTCTCGCGCTTCGGCTGGTTCAAGGTATGGTGGCGGGCCATCATCGCCGGCGTCATCACCGGCCTCATTGCGGCCATGGTGTCGGCGCCGATTTTGACTTACGTCAACGGCGGCGTCACCGGCTCCGGCACCGACGTGATCACCGCTGTCTTCCGCAACGCCGGTCTGGGCATCCTGCCTTCGGCCTTTGCCCAGGGCGTCTCGTCGGACCCGCTGGACAAGGCCATCTCGTTCTTCATCGTCTGGGGTGTCATTCGCGCCCTGCCGCTGCGCTTCCTGGATCGCTTCTCGCGGGCTGAAGACATCCGCTAAGGCGGCTGTCCGGCGGCTATGAGCACATCTTTCAGCCTGTACATCCCGCGCGAGAGCGGGATGCACCGCCTGCATCCGCTGACCAAGCTCGCTCTCGTCGCCTTCTGTCTGGTGTTGGGGCTGTTTCTGCCGGGGGTCTGGCTGACCTATCTGGTCTTCCTGCTGATCATCGTGCCCCTGGCCGCGTGGGCGGGCGTGCTGCCGCCCTTCCTGCGCGCCGCCTTCAAGACGGCCCTACCCGTGGTCATCTCCGTGTTCCTGGTGCAGGGGCTGTTCTGGCCGGGCGGCACGCCCATCCTCCACCTGGGGCCGCTGTCGCTGAAGCAGGAGGGCTTGCAGTTCGCCATCCGTAGCGCCGGCCGCTTCATCACCGTCGTCAGCAGCTTCCTGCTGCTGACCTTCACCACCCGCCCCGATGGCCTGATGTTGGCCCTCAGCCAGCGCGGCTTCCCCAACAGCATCGCCTACATCATGCTGGCGACGATGCAGATCGTGCCCCGCTTCCAGGCCAAGGCCAACACCATCCTCGACGCCCAGCGCTCGCGCGGGCTGGAGACAGAGGGCAACCTGCTCGTCCGGCTGCGGGCGCTGCTGCCGCTCGTCCAGCCGCTGCTACTGGGTAGCATCGTTGACATCGAAGAGCGGGCCATCGCCCTGGAAGTGCGCGCCTTCGGCCGGCAGGGGCCGAAGACCAGCCTGCTGGTGCTGCGCGACACGCCCGCCCAGCGCGTCCTGCGCTGGCTGCTGCTGCTGGGCATGCTGGCCGTCATCGGCTGGCGGCTCTATCTGGCCATCGCGCCGAGGTTGGCGGCATGATCCGGCTGCGCGACGTGACCTACTTCTACCCGCGGGCGACGACGCCCGCGCTGGCCGACGTGACGCTGGAGATTCCCGCCGGGCAGTTCTGCGCCGTCATCGGCGCTAACGGCGCGGGCAAGTCCACGCTGTGCTACACCCTGGCCGGCTTCGTGCCCCACTTCTACCGCGGCAAGCTGTCTGGCGGGGTGGAGGTGGCCGGCGTCGATGTGCCCGCCTCGTCGCTGGCCAAGCTGGCCGGCCATGTCGGCCTGGTCTTCGCCAACCCGTTCAACCAGATCACCGGCGCGCGCTTCAGTGTGCGTGAGGAGATCGCTTTCGGGCTGGAGAACATGGGCGTGCCTCTGGACGAGATGGAGGCGCGCGTCGAGGACATCCTGGGCTTCGCCGGGCTGCGCGACCTGGCCGAGCGCTCGCCCTTCGCCCTGTCCGGCGGCCAACAGCAGCGGCTGGCCATCGCCTCGGTGCTGGTCATGCGCCCGCCGGTCATCGTTCTCGACGAGCCGACGTCGCAACTCGACCCGATCGGCTCCAAGGAAGTCTTTGCCGTCCTGCGCGATCTGGCGGCGACCGACGCGGCCACGGTGGTGCTGGCCGAGCAGAAGCTGGAGTGGGTGGCCGTCTTTGCCGACCGGGTGCTGGTGCTGCACGAGGGGCGCATCGTGGCCGACGGGCTGCCGGGCGACGTGCTGGCCTCGGCCGACCTGACGCAGTATGGCCTGCAACCGACGCGCTACACCCAGGTGGCCCGCGCCGCCCAGGCCGCCGGCTTCCGCGCCGACCGGCACGACCTGCCCGTGACGCTGGAAGAGGCGGTGGAGTTCTTTAGATGACCGCCGACGGACGACCGCCGACCGCCGGAGAGCGGCCGATGAAAGACGATGGACAACGGCCGACAGAGGCCCGCGCGCCCATGCCCATCGTGGTGGAGGACGTGAGCTTCACCTACCCCAGCGGCACGCACGCCCTGCGCGGCGTCAGCCTGCGCGTGTCCCCCGGCGAGGCCGTGGCCATCGTCGGCGAGAACGGCGCGGGCAAGACGACGCTGGTGAAGCACCTCAACGGCCTGCTGAAGCCTGGCACCGGCCGTGTGACCATCGGCGACTGGGACACGCGCGAGCACACCGTGGCCAAAATGGCCGCCCGCGTCGGCTACGTCTTCCAGAACCCGGACGACCAGATCGTCGAGCGCACCGTCGGTGACGAGGTCGCCTTTGGGCCGCGCCGGCTGGGGCAGCCGGCGGCGGAGCAGCAGGCCAACGTGGCCGCGGCGCTGGCGACGGTCGGGCTGACCGAGGCGGCCAAAACCCACCCCTACGACCTGACCGCGCCGCAACGCAAGCTGGTCACGCTGGCGTCGGTGCTGGCCATGCGCACGCCCATCGTCATCTTCGACGAGCCGACGATGGGTCAGGACGCCCGCGGCGTGGCCCTCATCGGCGACATCGTCGATCGCCTGAAGGCCGAGGGGCGCACCGTGCTGACCATCACCCACGACATCGACTTCTGCGCCGCCCACTTCGGCCGCGCCATCGTCATGGCCGACGGACAAGTGCTGGCCGATGGCCCGGCGGCCGACGTGCTGACCCGCGCCGACGTGCTGGCCACGACCAACGTCGAGCCGCCGCAACTCGTCCGCCTGGCCCAGGCCCTGCGGCTGAAACGCGCCCCGCTGACGGTGGAGGAGTTTGTGGCGGAGGTTGTGGGCAGTGAGTAGTGGGCAGTGGACAGTGGGCAGTAAACAGCGGTCGGTAGTCGGCGGTCGTTACTAGCACGGAGGCTCTCCTCATGGTCATCATCCTCGGCGACATTCTGGCGGACTATGCTATTCGCGTCGAGCAACTCCAACTGGCGCCGAAGGACTTGCAGCGCGTCTCCTACCTGGCTCTGGGGCCGGGCGGCGCGTGCAATGTGGCTATCATGGCCGCGCACCTGGGGCTGGACGTGGCCGCGCTGGGCGAGGTGGGCGACGACCTCTTCGGCGAGATCGTCCTGGAGGGGCTAAGCGAGGAGGGCGTCGACGTCAGCGGCGTCATCATCAGCCCCGGCGCGCGGACGCCCGTGGCCAACGTGCTCGTCGACGAGCGCGGCGAGCCGGCCTACCTGGGCTTTCCCGGCAGCTTGCAGGTGATGAGCCTGCCGGAGGCATGGACGGCGACGATTGGCGCGGCCCAGGCGCTCTATGCCGACGGCTGGGCCGACCACGAGGGTGTGCCGGCCGTCGTCCTGGCGGCGTTGCGCGTGGCCCGCGACGCCGGCGTGCCGACCTTCTTCGACCCCGGCCCCGGCAACCCCAAGATCGACAACGCCTGGCACAGCGAGGCCGCCGCGCTGGCCACTGTGCTGCTGGCGACCGAGGACGAGGCCCGCCGCCTGTCGGGCGAGGTCGATCCGGTTAACTCAGCGCGCGTGCTGCTGGGGCGGGGGACACAACTGGCGGTCATCAAGCGGGGCATGGCCGGGGCCTTCCTGCTGACGGCCGACGATCTCCACATCGCCCCCGGGCTGCCCGTCGTCGCCCGCGACGCCACCGGCGCGGGCGACAGCCTGGCCGCGGCGATCATCTATGGCACCCTGCGTCGCTTCGACCTCCAGACCCTCGGCGACATCGGCAATGCCACCGGCGCGGCCAAGGTGCTGAAGCTGGGCACAGGCCACAACATGCCCACCGTGGCCGAGGTCAACGAGATGTTACGACGGTTTGGTTCGGAAGTACTTCTTTCGGGCGAGTCGGAGTAGCCAGAAACCACGCAGCGGCGACGATCATCTCAGAGCACCAGCTGCGCCCCCAGGACGAGGAGGAATAGCAGCACCAACCGCCGGAACGCGTTGGGGTTGATGGCGCGGCACAGGCGCACGCCCAGCAGTTGCCCGATCAGCAACGCAGGCACGCCGATGAGCGCCGTCCGCCACACTACCGGGGTGAAGTGCCCCGTCAGGGCGTGGGAGACCAATAGAAGGACGCTGGTCAGCACGAAGTAGGTTTGCAGGTTGCCGCGGAAGCGCTCGGCCGTCCAGCCGCGGGCATCGGCGTAGACGATCACCGGCGGCCCGCCCGTGTTGAACGCCCCGCTGAGGATGCCCGAACTGAAGCCGGCGGCGAAGGCCCAGCTGCGGCCGTGGAGCGCCGGCACGCGCCAGCCGGCCAGGTTGTAGACCGCGTAGAGGATGAGAATGACGCCCAGCACCCGCGTGACGACGCCGGCATCAACCCGCGCCAGAAGGAGCACGCCGATGGGGATGCCCAGCGCCGCGGGAATCACCAGTTGCACCAGATCACCCAGAGTCACGTGCGCCCGCCAGCGGATAGCGTTGAGCAGCGTCGCCAGCGTGCCGATGATGGCAAAGGCCGGGGTGGCCGTCTGCACGCCGACGAGCGTCACCAGCAGGGGCATGGCCACCAGCGCGCCGCCGAAGCCCAAGACGCCCTGAATGGCCGCGGCGACGAAGACCACCAGTGCAATGGCCATCAGCATGGCCATCAGCGCGCGTAGCAGACGAACTGCTGCCCCAGCCCGTCGAGGGCGTGGGGGTCGTAATACAGCGCGTGCAGGCGCAGCCCGACGGCCGGGCGCAACAAATCCCCCTCCACCAGGCTACTGAACGGCTGCCCGCCCAGCAGCCGATGGGCGACGGTCGTGTAGAGGCGGTCGAGCACGTTGTCGGCCAGCAGCAGATGGTGGACGCGCGGGCCGGTGGCCATGTAGAGGGTGCGGTAGCCCTGCTCGCCCAGCGCGTCGATGGCCGCCCGGCCGCTGACGTCTTCTTCCCCGGCGACGACCACCGTCGCGCCCTCGTCGCGCAGCCGGGCCATGCGCTCGGGCGCGGCCGTGCCGTTGGTGAGCACGATCACCCTGCGGCCCGCCTCGGTCAGGAACGGCGGGATGGGAAAGTCGAGGCTGCCGCTGACGACGGCCAGGTCGGGGTAGCGCGACAGGCCGCGCTCCGCCCGCCAGCGGCCCAGGTCGTCAAAGCGCGGCTCGTCGTAGACGCGCAAAATCTCCTGCGCCTTGCCCTCGGCGTAGTCGCGTAGGTAGCGTCCGCTGCTGATCAGGCAGTCGGCCTGCACGGCCAACTCCTGGAACAGCCGCCAGTCGCGGTCATTGGCCGTGTCCGTTGGCACCATCATGCCCTTGCCCGACGGCCGGGGGATGGCGATGCGGCCGTCGATGCTCTGGACGTAGTTGGTGTAGACGAATGGCCGGTCGCCGGCCGCGCCGATGTCGCGCAGGGCGTGGCCCAGGTAGAGGCCCCGCAGCGGCGTCTCGCGCGCGGGCGTCGGGTAGAGTTGCCAGACGGTATCGGCGTCCATAACCACCTCAACTGACGATCTGCGCCGTGAACTCGGCCTGGCCCAATTGCACCCGGAAGCCGTCCTTCAGCATGTGGACGGCGGCCACCTGGGCATCGTTGACCCACGTGCGCCGGCTGCCGAGATCGTAGAGCAAGTAACGTCCGCTCTCGCAGCGGATCTCAGCGTGCTGCGGTGAGAGGCCGGCCAGGACGATGTCGTTGTCCGGCGCGCTGCCAATGCGGGTCACGTCGTCGCCCAGCGGCAGCCAGTCGCCGCCCTTCGTCGGCACGAGCCAGGCGCGGGGCGGCGGCCGGCTAGGGCGAGCCA
>JAIBAS010000494.1 GCA_019695075.1 Promineifilum sp.
CCATTCTGGGCAGCGTCGCCGGGCCGGTGACACAGTACGTGCTGGGCAAGATTCAGCGATGGTGACGGCGGCAGGAGGGGCGATGGACAGTGAACAGGAACGACAGATCATTAAGCTGACGCAGGCGCGGGACGCAGGCCTGCTGGATGAGAGCACGTATCAGGCGGCCGTGGCAGGGATTAGGACCGGGGCCTACCAGGTAGAGGCCGACGGGGGCAGTGTCATATCTCAGGGCAGTGGCACAACAGCCGTCGGCGCCGGCGGCGTGAACGTCTCCGGCACGGTCTACGGCAGCATCTACACCGGCGAGCCAACGGACGACGCGTCCGAGGCGCTGCGCATTTACCGGCAAGTGCTGCTGACCGGGAGCGCTCATCTGCCCCTGCGCGGGGTGGACGTGGGCGCGGGCGACCCGGCCATGGCCAGGCAACTGGGGCTAGCGAATGTCTATGTTGGCCTAGATACTACAACATTCATTGACGGGGATGTCGAAGTCAGCCAAGATGAAATGGATGAACTGAATAGACGCCGCTTTCCTTTGTCTGGCCGCCAGGAATTGTTCAGCTTGACCGCCTTGAAGGCTGTTGCCGAGAACCGCTGGGTAGTCCTCACCGGCGAGCCAGGTGGTGGCAAGTCGACCTTTGTTAACCACCTGGCTTACTGCTTGGCGTCGCAGGCGCTGTTTCCCGCTGCCGGATGGCTGGGGCATTTGCCGGGCTGGCCGGAGGCGGAAGGAATGGTGCTGCCGGTCCCCGTCGCCCTGCGCGACTTCGCCGCGACTGTGGACGCCAGCCGCAACAGGCCAGCAGCGCCAGGCGATCTGTGGCGGTTCATCACTGCTCGGCTGGAAGAGCAGAACCTGGACTTTGCGGCCAGGGCAATCGAAGGTGAGTTACAGCAGGGACGGGCCATTATTCTGCTCGATGGGCTAGATGAAGTGACCAGGGAGGGGCAGCGGGCGATTGTGCGGGACGCGGTGGCAGTCTTTGCCGGTCGGTATCCCGGGAACAGGTTCCTGGTGACATGTCGCGCGCTGGGTTATCAGCCGCCGGACCAGGGGAAGGTGGATCTACGACTAGACGCCGCGCAGTTTCCCGTTTATGAGCTGGCGCTGTTCGACGAGAAGAAGATCGATCGGTTCATCGACGCCTGGTACGCAGAACTGAGCCGGCTGGGCAGCGTGCGGGACCAGGATGCAGGAGAGATGGTCAGCCGACTGAAAACGGCCGTGCGGCGGCCAGACTTGTGGCGGATGGCGCGCAATCCGCTACTACTGACGGTGATCGCTCTAGTGCACGCCTACCGAGGCTGGCTGCCGGACACGCGGGCGCTGCTGTATGATGAGACGGTGGACATGCTGCTATGGCGGTGGGAGGAAATTAAAGCCAGAGCACCGACGCTGCGACAATTACTACAAGACGCCGGACGGGCGGAATTGGACCTAAAGCGGGCGCTGTGGCGGTTGGCGTTTGAGGCGCACGGGCAGAGCGGCGAAGGAACAGAGGCGCTAGGCGCCATAGCCGAGAGCCAGTTGACGCGGGCGCTTATTCGGCTGAAACCGGAGGACTGGCAATGGGCGCACGAGATGGTGGCAGCGATGAAACTGCGCGCTGGGCTGCTGCTGGAGCGATCGCCAGGGGTATTTACCTTTCCACACCGGACGTTTCAGGAGTACATGGCCGGGGCACACCTGTCGACGCAGAGCGACTGCGCGCGGCAGGCGGCGGAGTTAGGAACGCAAGGGGTGCTGTGGCGCGAGGTGATTCTGCTGGCCGCAGGGCGGCTGGTCCACGTGGCCGGGGACGTGGACAGGGCGCTGGCGCTGGTCAACCGGCTGTGCCCGGAACGGGCACAGGAGGATGAGACAGGCTGGCGTAACGCTTGGCTGGCGGGTGAAGCGCTGCGGGAGATAGGGGTGCAGCGGGCGCGCGACGACGAGTGGGGACAAGAGTTATTGGCGCGCGTCGGCCGCCGGCTGGCGGGTTTAGTGGCCCGGGGGCCGCTCGGCCCTCGTGAACGCGCCGCCGTTGGAGAGGTGCTCGCTGACTTGGGCGATCCGCGACCGGGCGTGGGAGTTCGGGCCGTGGGTGATGGGCACATTCCGGACTTCGAACTGTACTTTGTGCCGGCGGGGCCGTTCTGGATGGGGAGCCTAGAGGAAGAAGGAAGTGAAGACGAACGGCCGTTGCACTGGGTCTATATCCCGTACGGGTACTGGATTGGCCAGTACCCGGTGACGGTGGAGCAGTGGCGCTCCTTTTGTGCGGCGGCTGCCTATACGCCCCAGCGCACTGTTAGTCGGGAAGGCATAGCCAACGCGCCAGCAGTCTGGATCACGTGGTATGATGCTATAGCTTATTGTCGCTGGCTGACGAAAGCGGGTCAGACGGGCAGATGGCTGCCGGCCGATTGGGTGGTAGCGTTGCCGTCGGAGGCGGAGTGGGAGAAGGCTGCACGCGGCGGTGTGGGCCTGCCGGAGAAGCTGAACGTCGCACGGCTGGGTGAGCCGTTGTCGCAGTTGAATAAAGGGAAGTTGGTTGTCAACCCTTGGCCGAAGCGACACTTTCCATGGGGGGATGAACCGGCTGATCCGAAGCGGGCCAATTACAGGGAAACCGGACTTGGCCATGTTTGTACGGTAGGCATATTCACTGCTGGAGTCGGGCCGTACGGGGCAATGGACCTGAGCGGTAACGTGTGGGAATGGACACGCAGTCTGTACAAAGCGTACAAGTATGATGCGGCTGATGGCCGGGAGCGGGTGGATAACGCCACGGCTGACGACAGGGTCGTTCTTCGAGGAGGGGCTTATTGGAATGATGCCCAAGACCTGCGCTGTGCGTCTCGTAACGGGAGCTCCACACATGACGTGGGGGATACCATAGGTTTTCGCATCGTGGTGTCTCACCTCTCCCACCTTTGGACTATGAGGGCACCGATCTCTGATACTTTGATCGTGGCGCGAGGGGCCGATCGTGACGAGCATTGAAAAGAAAGACGATGGCATGAGAAGTTACGTAAGTGGTTGAAGGGGTCTATACGGACCCAGAGCTTGAGAGAGAGGTGAAGCAGATGGCCGACCAGGCCAAGACGGATGAGGAGATCGACAAGCTGAAGGCGGCCATTGCTGCACAAGAGGCGCTGCGGGGCATTCTGCCGAAAGAGCAACTGGAGGCGGGCCTGGCGGTGTTGCGAGAGCAGATGAGGAAACTGCAGAAGGGAGCTGCCGTTGCTGATAGTGCCGTGGCCCAAGACTACGCCGCAGTAGCGGCCGAGCGGGCGATCATCGCGGAGACGGTTGTGGGTCATGCCGTGAGCGGAGACCGGAATGTAGTCGCCAGTGAGTATCACTTTCATGCGGCCATGAGCCCTTCCGCCCTGACCAATAAGGCGTTGACTCGCTATCTCAACCGACTTTACAATCGTTGTAACGCTTTGCCGCTAGTAGCGATGGGCGGGGAGGAAATCGGAGGGCAGGACATGCTGCTGGAGAATGTATACATAGATCTAGATACTACGACGCGCATTCTGCCCCCCAAGAGGAGGAATAAAGAGAAGAAGGAACGCATCGGCTTAGCGGGGATGCAAGAGGGGGACCGGCCACTGGCAGCGCTGGAAGCGACGACGCAGGCCGACCGGCTGGCGTTGCTGGGCGATCCTGGCGGAGGCAAGAGTAGCTTTGTAAAGCAAGTAGCCGCTTGGTTGGCGTTAGCCCGATTGGGCAAGCGTGAGCTACCAAAGGGGTGGGCGCCGCTGCTCCCTCTGCTGGTTAACTTGCGCGATTTGGCACCACGGTTAGCTAGGTTGGCTCTGGACAAACGTTCGGACGAGCAGCAAGACAGGGCACTACGGGAGACGGTGTTCTCGCTTTGGGCTGACGAACTCGCCGGAATGGATGCGGCTGAGATGATCGCTGAGTTGCCTGACTTGCTAATTGAGGGTGAGGTACTTCTTGGCTTTGATGGACTGGATGAAGTACCGCTAGCTGAACGCGAGCGGGTGCGGAGGGCGATAAATTCTATCCTCAGCGTATACGGAAATCTAGCGAAGGTGATCGTCACATGTCGTGCTCGTTCCTACACTGGGAATAGCATTCTGCCCGGCTTCACGACCCATACGTTGGCCCCGTTTGATAAACACAAGATTGGCCAGTTTGTGCATGGCTGGTACAAGACGCAGTCGCGAGTAGGACAGTTCACTTCACAGGAGATTAAAGAAAAGATTGATGACTTGATTCGGGCAACTTCGGCGCCTGACTTGGCCGAGCTGGCAGGAAATCCGATGTTGCTGACGACAATGGCCATTGTCCATCAGCAAGAGGTTGGCCTACCGAGAGAGCGAGTGCGCCTCTATAGTCAGGCGGTTCAAGTCTTGTTGCGACGGTGGCAGAAATGGAAGGGATTGATCGTCTCAGAGGAATTGGAGAAGGTGCTGAACGACGACCGCAAGCTACGTGGCGTTCTGGAGCGACTGGCCTACGAAGTGCACCGGCGGCAGAGTCAAGGACAGGCTAGCGACCTGGAGCGCAAGGAGGTTCTGGCTCTACTGGAAACGGCGCCGTACTTAGGGAGAGTCGGTCTGGCAGCTGACTTTCTCGATTACGTCGACCAGAGGTCAGGACTGCTAGTTGGGCGGGGCGGCGACGATGACAGCCAGCCAGCCCTGTACGGCTTTCCCCACCGCACGTTCCAGGAATATTTGGCTGGTTGCTACCTTGTGGCGGAGCGCGACGCAGCCCGTAAACTTTGGGAATGCGCGGGCGAAGGGGATTTCTGGTATCTAGCGGTGCAACTAGGATCGGAGGAACTGCTCTACAACAGCACTGCCGGCCGCAATACCTACTTAGACCTGGCATATGACCTGTGCCCTGAACAAGCACCAAATGGCCAGTCAGAGTGGCGCGCCCTGGTATGGTCGGGGCGCATGGCATCGCTGCTAACGCGTGAGCAGATCGAACGCGACATCAAACCAGGCGGCGGCCGGGCATACCAAACGCGGTTGATCGGCCGCTTGCCGGCAGCGCTATCTAGCAGTCTACCGAGCAGCGAACGCACCGAGGCTGGACGCGCCCTAGCCCGACTGGGTGACCCGCGGCCAGAGGTGATGGAAGTGGACGCAATGCGTTTTTGTGGTATTCCGTCCGGGCCATTCTGGATGGGTACTGCTAATGATGTGAGCGCACAACAAAATGAGTTGCCGTTGCACCTGGTCGATCTGCCTTACGACTTTTGGATGGGGCGGTTTCCAGTCAGCAACGCTCAGTTCCACCAATTCGTCCAAGGTGAGGGCTATAGTCACAGTGACTTTTGGTCAGAAGCTATTGCCGTCGGTTATTGGCGAAAGGGAAGCTTTAAAGGTAAGTGGGATAGCGAAAGGCGGATAGGGCCAGCAGACTGGGGCGAGCCGTTTACGTTAGCTAACCATCCAGTTGTCGGTGTGACCTGGTATGAAGCCGTAGCTTTCACGCGCTGGTTGAACTATCGTTGGCGAACGGCTGGCGTTTTACCGACGTACCTGCATGTCACACTGCCATCCGAGGCGGAGTGGGAGAAAGCAGCGCGGGGTGGGTTGGTGATACCAGACGCTGCAAAGCCGGTTGTAGCTGGTGAATGGCAAGTCGCGATGGGCACGCGAGATAATCCGATGCCCCAACGCATCTATCCGTGGGGTAATGAATGGAATTCAAGCAAAGCCAACGGAGGGGAGGTCAGTATTGGGAGCACCAACGCGGTAGGTGCGTTCGCTGATCAGGACAATGTGTACGGCATTGGCGAGCTTAGCGGTAACGTCTTCGAATGGAGCCGCAGTCAATTAGAAAGTTACCCATACAGGCCAGGAGAATGGCGCGAGGAGATTAAGAGTGCCCAACCGGACGACTTGATTGTTCTTCGAGGCGGTAGTTTTAGGGGAGATTATTCATTCCTACGTTGTGCATTCCGGGGCGCGGACTACCCGAACTACAGGTTCAACCACTTCAGTTTTCGGGTCGCAGTCTGCCCGTCTCTTCTACTTCTGGCCTCTGAGGCTCCTGATTTCTGAAACTCTAATCAAGTATGGCGCTCTGTGATGCATTTGATTGATAGCTAGATAAGGTAGATAAAGCTAAGCGAGCATGTCCTGGGCGGTGGTAATGCAAGACCGCGCATCTGACAGGTAGAATGAACCCATCGTCATGTGGTGTAGTGACAAATGATAAATGACGAGCGGATGGATATACTGGGTAATATCCAACCGTTTGCTGTTGGATAAGTCTGTCGCCACTTGCCGGGAGGGAAACCGTCTAATCCGTAGCGTCGCCGGGTGGCGACGTGGAGTTGGCAATGGATTATACGGCCGCGCAACGTCAGGCCATTGAGACGATTGACCACAACTTGCAGATCATTGCCTGCGCTGGGTCGGGCAAGACGCAGGTGATTTCGGCGCGCATTGTCCACATCCTGGAGCACGGGGTGCCGCCCTCGGCCATTGTGGCGTTCACCTTCACGGAGAAGGCGGCCGGGGAGCTAAAGGACCGCATCGACCGGCTGGCGCGCGAGACGCTGGGCAGCAGCCAGGGGTTGGGCGACATGTTCGTGGGCACTATCCACGGCTACTGCCTGAACCTGCTCCAGTCTCCCCCGCTCTACCGCTACCTCAAGTACACCGTGCTGGACGAGGTGCAGCAGCGGCTGAATATCGACCGGCATAGCACCCAGAGTGGATTGACCAGCG
>JAIBAS010000552.1 GCA_019695075.1 Promineifilum sp.
CGCGCGCCGGCGCGATGGGCCAGTTGAACGGCCGTCGCGCCGACCGCGCCGGCGCCGCCCTGCACCAGGACGACTTTCCCCGCCACCGCGCCGGCCACGTGAACCGCCCGATGAGCGGTGATCGCCGGGATGCCCAGACAGGCCCCCTGCTCGAACGAGACGCCCGCGGGCAACGGCACCGCCTGTTCGGATGGAACCACCGTGAACTCGGCCGCCGTCCCAAAGGGCCGATAGGTCTGCGCGCCGTAGCACCAGACGCGCTGCCCGATCCGATCCTCCGCGACGCCCTCGCCAACCGCGTCGATCACGCCCGCGCCATCGCTGTGGGGGATGATCCGCGCGAAGGGCATGCCGTAGCCAAAGGCGTTTTGTCGTTTCTTGACGTCGCCTGGATTGATGCCCGATGCCCTGAGACGAATCCGAACCTCGCCGGCTTGCGGCTGCGGGTCAGCCATCTCGCCGACGGTCAAGACGGCGCGCGCCGAACCTTGTTGATCGTACCAGGCCGCTTTCATATGCGTTGAGTTGCCCCTACACTGTCGTCACCCCGCGCCTGCGACACCCAATCCATCCCCATTACCCCCTGCTGCCCCAGGAAGTAACTCAACTGCCCGGCGTGTTCCATCACGTGCCGCATGCAGTAGAGTTGTAGCTCCAGGAACGTCGGCTCCATCCAACTAAACCGGCAGCGCTGCGCCGCACGTTCGTCGGTCAGGCCTTCGATAGTGGCCCGGCACTTCTGGCGGCCTTGAACCAGATAGGCGCGCACCTCGTCCTTCGTGTACGGTCGGTCGGGCAGCGCCCCGCGCATGAACGGCGGCGGCGGCGCGAAGCCCTCGGCGGAGCCGGTCAAGAAAAGGTCAAGCCAGACCAGCGTGTGGGTGGCGATGTACCAGAACTGCCCGTAGCGGGCGTCGTCCTCGTCCGGCCAGACGACGGCCGGCCAGAGATGGTCGGGACAAAGGTCGATGGCATCGGCGAGGGTGTCGATGGCCGCGCCGAACTGCAACCAAAGGCTCGTTTTCACATTGTCGTCCATCGTTGGCCTCCTGGGCTAGGTCAGGTCGAGCACCGCGTCCAGCCCGCGCCGCAACCCCACAAACGAACCGACCTTGCGAATGGCCAGCAGCGCCCCGTCCACATACGGCGCGGCGCTGTTGCCGGAGTCGTGGCGGATGGACAGCCGCTGATCGGTCATGCCGAAGACGATCTCGGCCGAGATCGTGTAGCCGGGCAGCCGGAGGGAATGGACTTGCGAACCGCCCAGGCGCGCGCCGCGGGTTTCAACGACGCCCTGCGTTTCCTCCAGCGGAACGGTCAGTTCCGAAGGGCGAACCTGCGCCAGGCGCGCGGCCAGCTCGCGCGCCGTCCCGCTGGGCGCGTCCCGCTTGCCGTCGGCGGCATAGTCGATGATCTCCCACTGGGGGATCAGCCGCGCCGCCATCTGGGCGAATTTCTGCAAGAGGACGGCCGTCAGGGCGAAGTTGCCGGCGGCCAGCACGCCGCGCCCGCGAGTCTCGGCCACGCTCGCCAGCACGGCATAGTCGTCATCGGTCAGGCCCGACGTGCCGATCACGACGTGCGCGCCGCGCTCCAGAGCCGCCAGGACGTTGGCCTGGGCCACGTCCGGCTTGGTGTACTCGAAGAAGACGTCGCAGGGGTAGGCCAGCGCCTCTTCGGCCGTGGCGAATATGGGGCAGATGAGGCGCGGTTCGCCCAGCACGTTGCCCAGGATGCGCCCCGCGTGCGTGCGCGAGACCGCGGTCACGAGTTCGATATCTTCGGTGTGGGCGATGTGGCGGGCCAGCGCCGACCCGGCCCACCCGGTCGCGCCGGCCAGACAGACTTTGATGGTCATAGTGCCTCGCGAGTCATCCCACCCTTACAACTGCCCCGCGGCGTGCCCTTCTCGACAAGCAGGATGTCGCTGATGCCGTGACGCGCAAGGTAGTAGGCGGCGGAGATGCCGGTAATGCCCGCGCCGCAGATGACGATGCCGACCGTTGCAGTGATCATGGGCTTGTTTTTAACGCAAGGACGGAAAGACGCAAGGAGACGACGGACCGCAGACCACGGCTCGAGCCGTTGGCCGTCATCTGTGGTCCGTCGTCCGCCCCGCGCTTGGCCATCATCCTCCTAACAACGCTTCATTGTCGATGCCGACTGAGGTATGCAGTTGTACGAGTTTCCAGTGGTCGTCCTCCAGGTGGAAGACCGCGCTCCAGCGTGGCGCGATCTGCCGGCCGTTGGGCAAGGTTAGAATGGGGCTGGCCATGCCCCAGCCGACCGATCCCTCGCAATAGGCTTCCGTTTCCCCGATCGTGATCTTCACCACGCCACCCAACGCCTTCACCTCTTCGCGCAGGAACTCGGCCACGCGCGGCCCTTCCAGCCACTCGGTCGGATCTGTGCCCACCAGGCGAACCCCGGCCCGACGCGAGATGTGGCGTTCGGCCCAGGCCAGGTCACCGTCAGCGATCGCCGCGAACCAGCCCTCGATGATGTTGCGCAACTCGGTAGATGCCTGCATGGTACGCCTCTTTCAGTTGGTTCGTGAATCCTTCAGGGTGATCAGGGCGAGAACAAGACGGCCGGGCGCTTGCACACCCGGCCTCGTCGGATGCGTTGCCGTCCTGTGAGCCGCCACCCTACCGCAACGCCGCGGGGATGCCCTCTTCCAGTCCGTCGAACACGACCTTGCCGTCCTTGACGATGGTGACGCCGTTGTCGCCTTCTTCCACGTTCTCGCCGTCAATATAGAGCGCGTAGCCGTAGGTTACCTTGCCGTCGTCGTTGACCAGATTTCTCAGCTCGAAGACCAGGCCGCCCTCAATGAGCGCACTAATGTTTTCGCGCACCTCGGCCTTGCCGGTGTAGGTTCCGGTCGGATTGATAAACAGGGCATCGTCGGCTACATAGCTCATAGCCGTTTCCAGTTCACCGTCGGCGATGGCCTGGTAGAAGTCCTGCACGATGGCCGTAGGGGCCGCCGGCTCAGCCTGAGTCGCGCCGCCGCAGGCGGCCAGCAACAGAACGAAGATCGCGCCGAGTACAACAACATACTTCTTCATGGGGTGCCTCCTCTGGGCGTTTCTGGTGGCGGGGCTGCCCGCCGGATTGATTTGTTGACGCCACTCTAGCACCCCATCGTGAAATCATCGGGAAACCACGGCGGCCCGAAAGAAATTCAGGCAAAAGACTCGTCCCCGGATTCAGTCCCTAACGCCACCAGTTGCGATGACAACCAGTCCTGGCTTCGCTTCTGTCCCATCTCCTCGTAAAGGGCAAGCGCCTCCTGCCACAGCCGGCGCGCCGCCTCCGGCCGGCCCTGGGCATGAGAGATCTCGCCCAACCCGTACAGCGCTGTGGCGATGCCGCTCCGGCTGCCAAGCGTCCGGAACCGTTCGAGGGCGGCCGCATACCGCTCACGGGCCATTGCATGGTCAGTCTGGGCCAGCGCTAGGTCGCCGCCGAGCTGCAACATCCATGCCGCGCCCATAACGTCGCCCACTTCCTCGGTCAGCGCGTAACTCTCGCGGGCATAACCCTCGGCCGCGGCGTACTCCTTGTCCGCCAGATAGGACCAGGCCAGCCGAACCAGGGCCACCGGCAATTGGGCGCGATCGTCGATCTCACGGAAGAGGGCAACGCTGTGCTCCAGCCGCGCCCGTTTCTGCGCCTGCTCAGCGCTCAAGTCACCCAACCCCATCCAGGCCCAGGCGCAAACCCACTTGCCCGCCTCGCCCAGACTTTCGCCTAGGGCCAGACTCTCCTCCAGAGCTGACTGCGCCGCCGCCGGTTCGTCCAGATCCAGGAGCGCCATGCCAAGCAAGGCCAGCGCGTTCGCCAGCGCCCACCGATCCACCTGCGCCGTCGCGCGGTAGATGGCCACGGCCTCTTCCAGACGGACGCGGGCCGCAGCATAATCGTTGCTGCCCCAGTAGGCCAGGTTGGCGGCGGCGACCAGCGCCCTGGCCCGCGCCGGCGTGGGCGCGGTCGCTCCGGGCAGAGCAAGCAGCCGCTCCACCCAGGCCGGCCCTTCGTGCCAGTGGCCGCGCAGATTCCAGTACCAAGCCAACAGGCCGGCCAGCCACAGGCCGCCCTGCACATCGGCCGCCGTCGCCCATTCCAGCGCCGCGCGCAGGTTATCCAGTTCGCGATCAAGCGTCTCCAACCATCGCCCCTGCTCCGCGCCACGCAGCTCGACTTCGGCCTCTTCCGCCAGCCTGACGAACCAGACCAGATGCCGCGCGCGAATGGCGTCCACCTCGCCCATGGCCCGCAGTTGCGTCCGCGCGTAGTCGCAAATCGTCTCCAGCATGCCATAGCGCGTGTCACCCAATGACGGCTGGGCGACGACGAGCGACTTGTCCACGAGCTGATGCAGCAGAGCGAGCGTGTCCAGCGCGGGCGCGCCGCCGGCGGTGTTGTCGCCAGCGACGTGTTGCGCCGCGGCCAACGTCCACCCACCATTGAAGACCGACAGCCGGTGGAACAGCGTTCGCTCCGACTCACTCAGCAGGTCATGGCTCCAATCGAGCACGCCGCGCAGGGTTTGATGGCGCGGCGGCGCGACCCGGCTGCCCAGGGTGAGCAGGTCGAAACGATCATCAAGCCGCGCCGCCAGTTCCGCGACGGTCAGCGTCTTCAGCCACATCGCCGCCAGTTCGATGGCCAGGGGGATGCCATCCAGGCGGGCGCAGATCTGTGTGACCGCCGCGGCGTTGTCCTGGGTCAGCGTGAAGCGCGGATTGACCGCCCGAGCGCGTTCGACGAACAGCCGGACGCCCTCGAAATTCAACACCGACTCAACCAGCGCCCAGCGGGCAAAGCGGGGCACGGGTAGGGTGGGGACGGGGTAGGCTCGTTCACCGATGAGGCCAAGCGCCTGGCGGCTAGTGGCCATGATGCTCAGCCGCGGGCATTGGCTCAGCAGCGCATCGGCCAACGTGGCGCAGGCGGTGACGAGGTGCTCGCAATTGTCCAGCACCAGCAGCAGGCGACGACCACGCAGAAGGGTGATGAGCAGGGCCACCGTTGGCTCATCGGGCGATTCGCGCGCACCCAGGGCCTTGGCCACGGCTTGCGGGACGTGCGCGCCGTCGTTCAGAGCGGCCAACTCTACCCACCAGACGCCGTCGGGAAACGCGTCCAACAGGTCGGTGGCGGCCTGGATGGCCAGGCGCGTCTTGCCACTGCCGCCCGGCCCGGTCAGGGTGACCAAGCGTGCGACCGGCTCCTGGCTCGCCGTCGGGCGCGTCAGCGCGCTCGTCTCTGCCTCGCCCACCAGTAACCCCTTCACCTCCGCCGTCTCCTGTTCCCGGCCAATGAAACTGCTCAGGGGGATGGGCAAGTTAGTCAGCAAGGCCTCGGCCGCGCGGCGGCCCGCTGGTTCCTGCCTGATCCAGCGGTAGAGAGCGATCGTCTCCGCGCTCGGTTCAACGGACAACTCCTCCCACAACAGTCGCTTACAGGTCTCAACCTGCTGGAGCGCCTCACTGCGCCGGCCCAGGGCCAAAAAGCAGAATATCAGGTGCTGATGGGCGCGCTCATTGGCCGGATCGGCGTCGAGCGCGCGCCGGGCGAAAGCGATAGCGCGCTCGTATTCGCTGCGCGCGCGCATCGCCCCAGCCAGTGACAGCGCCCGCTCCAGGTAGGACGTGCGGTAGTGCTCGCGGCGCGGCATGAGCCAGTCGGCATAAAAATCCTGAAGCAGGTCGCCGCGATAGAGGTCAAGCGATGCGGCCCACTCATCGAGGGATTCTCCAGACGCCCGCTCAAACGCATCTACGTCAACCCACAATGGATAGCCGGGATTGAGCCGGACGCTGAGGCGGTCGGCCAGGACGACGTCTGCGCCGAGCGCCACGCGCAGCAGGGTCAGCGCCTTGCGCAGCGAAGCGCGCGCCTGTTCGTCGGGGAAGTCACCCCACAGCAGGGCGGCCAGTTGTTCGCGGCTGTGGGCGTTCGGCGACAGGGCGAGGTAGGCGAGCAGCAACTCGACCTTGCGCGTGGGCAAATGAATGGGCAGGGCGGCACGGGCGAGGTGGAAATCGCCGAACAGGTGCAGGCGGGCCTGGGATGCATCGGCGGGGTCGAGAGCCGGATTCATGGCACCATCCTGAAGCGTGCAAGGTGCAGATCATGGTTTGTAGCGCAAAAAAGGGGGGATGCAAGGAAGACGGCGGACGGATCGCAGACCACGATCCGGTTGTCAGTGGAAGGCAGTAAGCCAGCCATTGCCAGCGAGGCGACGGAAGCGTCCTGTTGGAAACAGGAGACACCTCCAGGTCATTCGTATCCCATCCCCTTACGGCGGCGGCATGGCGCAGCGGAAGCCAAGGTTGGCCTGCGACACGGTTGGTTCAAAGTTGCCGCGCGCGCTGACGTTTAGCTCCGCCGATGGCGACAGCCACGAGCCGCCGCGCAACGACTTGAAGTCGCCCTCCGTCGGGCCGCGCGGGTTGGTGTCGGCGATGGCGTCGTAGGCGTTGAAGTCGTACCAGTCGCCGACCCACTCCATGACGTTGCCGAGCATGTCGTAGACGCCGGCGGGCGAACGGCCGTCGGGATAGCTGCCCACCGGGGCGGTGTCGTTGAAGCCGTCGTCCCAGACGGCGTCGGGGCCGTCGCGGCGGCAGTTGACGTCGCAGAAGTTGAGCCGCTCGCCGTCGAACACGTCGCCCCAGGGGTG
>JAIBAS010000449.1 GCA_019695075.1 Promineifilum sp.
CACGGCCGCGGCGCGCATCACCGGCCAGCCCGCGCCGCCGGCCAGCGCCGCCAGCAGCGCCAGGTTGCCGGCCACGAGCGCGGCCACCAGCACGAGGAAGCGGATCAGGTGTTGGTTGATCGTCAGGCGCAGGCGCGTCAGATGGCGGAAGAAGCGCATGCCCTCGTTGAGGTTGGCCTTGCTCTGGCCGTCGTGGCGCGGGGCGAAGTCGAAGTGCAGTTCCGTGACGCGCAGATCGGGGTGGCGAACGAGAAGCTCCAGCAGGATCTTGAAGCCCTCCGGCTGGAGGACGGCCGGATCGACGGCGGCGCGGCGGGCCAGAAAGAAGCCCGTCAGCGGGTCGGAGACGTTCTTCAGGACGCGCGGGAAGACCATCCGGGCCAGGATGGTCAGCGTTTGCGACGTGAAGGCCCGCGCCCGGCTTAGACCCACCGGCCCCAGCAGGTTGGCCTGCCGGCTGGCGACGACGATGTCGGCCCCGGTGCGGTTGGCCTGGCTGAGCAGGCGGGGGATGAGTTCGGGCGGGTGCTGCAAATCGGCGTCGATGACGCACAGCCAGCGGCCGGCGGCGGCAGTCATGCCCTCAACGACCGCGCCGCTCAGGCCATTGCGTCGCTCCGGCGGGCGGGCGATGAGGCGCACCGGGAAGGGGCGCGCGGCGGCCCCGGCGGCGATGACCTCCGGCGTGGCGTCGGTGCTGTCATCGACGAAGAGCACCTCGAACGAGCGGCCGGCCAGCGCGGCCCCCAGCCGGTCGAGCAGCGGGGCGACGTTGGCCACCTCGTTGCGCGTCGGCACGATGATGGTCAACTCCACGGCGGGCGTAGGCGTGGGGCGGGCCGGCTGCTCTGCTCCTCGATGCATGATCGTTTGCTGCTGGGGCGGCCGGCGCGCCGGCCGCAGGATAGCGCCATAATAGCACAGCGGCGCGGCCGATGCGACTAGGCGAATGGGCCGGGAATGGGTATGATTCTGGGACGGCCGCCACGGGCAGCCACAACGCGACTATGGCCCAGAACGATTTCAGCATTTCGGCCTTCTTCCCGGCCTACAACGATGCCGGCACGATCACCAGCATGGTCATTACCGTGCTCCTGACGCTGCGCGAATTGACCGATGACTACGAAGTCATCGTCGTCAACGACGGCAGCCAGGATCACACCGCCGCCGTGCTCGATGAACTGGCGCGCGTCTACCCCAACGAGGTGCGCATCATCCACCATCCGCAGAATCGCGGCTATGGTGGGGCGCTGCGCACCGGCTTCTATAGCGCGGCCAAGGATTGGATCTTCTACACCGACGGCGACGCCCAGTATGACCCGCGCGAGCTGGCCAACCTGGCCGCGCTGGTCAGCGACGATGTCGATTTCATCAACGGCTGGAAGATCGAGCGCAACGACCCATTCCATCGCATCTTGATCGGCCGCATCTATCAGATCATCATCAAGGCGGCTTTCGGCCTGCATCTGCGCGACGTCGATTGCGACTTCCGTCTGATGCGCCGCGAAGTCTTCGAGCGCGTCCATCTGGAGGCCAACAGCGGCGTCATCTGTGTCGAACTGATGAAGAAGACGCAGGACGCCGGCTTCCGCCTGACGGAAACGCCTGTTCACCACTTCCACCGCGCCTACGGCAAGTCACAGTTCTTCCGCTTCCGGCGGCTGGCCCAGGTGGCGCGCGACCTGACCAAGCTGTGGTATCGCCTGGTGTGGCGCAAGGAAGCCGCCGCGCCGCCCGCGCCAACCGAGACCGGCGCTGCCCCCCACCCTCAGACCTATGCCGACCGTTCCCACTGATCACCACGCCTACTTCGGCGGCAAGCGCGTCCTCGTCACCGGCGGGCTGGGCTTCATCGGCTCCAACCTGGCCCACCGGCTGGTGAGCCTGGGGGCCGACGTGTTGCTCGTCGATTCGCTCATCCCGGAGTATGGCGGCAACGTCTTCAACGTCCACGGCATCGAGGATTGCCTGCGCATCAATATCGCCGACATGCGCGACGAGCACGGGCTGCGCTATCTGGTGCAGGAGCAAGACCTCATCTTCAACCTGGCCGGCCAGGTGAGCCACACCGACAGCATGACCGACCCCTACACCGACCTGGAGATCAACGCCCGCAGCCAGCTATCGCTGCTGGAGGCGTGTCGCCACGGCAACCCGGCCACGAAGGTCGTCTTCGCCAGCACGCGGCAGATCTACGGCCGCCCCGAGTACCTGCCCGTCGACGAGCGCCACCCGCTTCGTCCGGCCGACGTCAACGGCATCAACAAACTGGCCGGCGAGTGGTATCACATGGTCTATCACCAGGTCTACGGTTTGCCAACCGTCTCGCTGCGCCTGACCAATACCTACGGCCCGCGGATGCGCATTCGCGACGCGCGGCAGACCTTCATCGGTTGGTGGTTCCGGCAGTTGTTAGAGGGCCAGACGCTGACTATCTTCGGCGACGGCCTGCAAGTGCGTGACTTCAACTACATCGATGACGTTGTCGAGGCCCTGCTGATGGTCGCGGCGACCGAGGCGGCCGACGGGCAGATCTACAACCTCGGCAGCGACGACCCCATCAACCTGATCAACCTCGCCCGCCTGCTCATCGAGATCAACGGCGGCGGCCAGTATGAGTTGCGCCCCTTCCCGACTGACCGCAAGCGCATCGACATCGGCGACTACTACGGCGACTACCGCCGTATCCGCAGCAAGCTCGGCTGGCGTCCGCTGGTCGGCCTGCGCGACGGCATGACGCGGTCGCTCGACTACTTCCGGCAACATCTGGAGCACTACATCTGATGGCCGATCCCGAACGCATCGCCCTGGTGACGGGCGCGAACCGCGGCATTGGCCGGGAGGTCGCCCGCCAACTGGCCCAGCGCGGCCTGCGCGTCATCCTGACCGCCCGCAACGCGCCCGCCGGGCAGGCCGCGGCCGATGCCCTGGCCCGCGAGGGCCTGCCTGTCGTCTTCTGCCCGCTGGATGTATCCGACCCGACCAGCGTCGACGCGGTCAGGGGTTGGGTTGAGGAGCGCTACGGCCGGCTGGACGTGCTCGTCAACAACGCCGCCGTCTATCTAGACGAGCACAGCAACATCTTCAACGTGCCCATAGCCGATTTCACGACGACGCTGGCCGTCAACCTCTATGGCCCGCTGTATCTCTGTCGGGCCTTTGTGCCCGGAATGTGCCGGCGTGGCTATGGCCGCGTTGTCAACGTCTCGTCGGAATCGGGCCAATTGAGCACGATGGGCGGCTACACGCCCGCCTACGCCATCTCCAAGGCGGCCCTCAACGCCCTGACGCGCACTGTCGCCGCCGAGGCGGGGCCGCCGGTCAAGGTCAATGCCGCCTGCCCCGGCTGGGTACGCACCGACATGGGCGGCCCGCACGCGACGCGCAGCGTGGCCGAGGGCGCGGCCGGCCTGGTCTGGCTGGCGACGCTGCCCGATTCCGGCCCCACGGGCGGCTTCTTCCGCGACGGCCGCCCGCTGGACTGGTAGGCCGCCATGACGAACACCATCCCCCTTGTTGACCTGAAAGCGGCCTATGCCCGCCTGCGCGCCGAGATCGATGCGGCCGTGGCGCGCGTCCTGGCCGGCGGCTGGTACATCCTGGGGCCGGAGGTGAGCGCCTTCGAGGCGGAGTTTGCCGCCTATCTGGGCGCGAGCCATGCCGTCGGCGTCGCTTCGGGCACGGACGCCGTCCTGCTGGCGCTACGGGCGTTGGGCGTGGGGCCGGGCGACGAGGTGATCACCGTGGCCCACACGGCCGTGGCCACCGTCGCCGCCATTGCCCTCTGTGGGGCCACGCCGCGCTTCGTCGATATCGACCCGGCCACCTACACGCTCGATCCCGGCCGGCTTGAGGCGGCCATCACGCCCCGGACGCGGGCCGTCGTGCCCGTCCACCTCTATGGCGCGCCGGCGGACATGCCGCCCATCCTGGCCATCGCCCGCGCCCACGGCCTGCTGGTCGTCGAGGACTGCGCCCAGGCGCACGGAGCGACCACGGGCGGCCGTCGCGTCGGTACGCTGGGCGACGCCGCCGCCTTCAGCTTCTACCCGACCAAGAACCTCGGCGCGCTGGGCGACGGCGGCGCGGTTGTCACCGACCGGCCGGACGTGGCCGAGCGCCTGCGCCTGCTGCGCCAATATGGCTGGCGCGAGCGTTACGTCAGCGACGTCGAGGGCGTCAACAGCCGCCTGGACGAGTTACAAGCGGCCATCCTACGCGTGCGCCTGCGCCATCTGGACGCGGAGAATGCCGCCCGGCGGCGGCTGGCGGCCCGCTACGACGCGGCGCTGGCCGGCTTGCCCCTGGGGCTGCCGGCGGCCTGGCCGGACGAGCGCGCCGTCTATCACCTTTACGTCGTCGCCGCCGACGACCGTGACGCCCTGGCCGCCCACCTGGCCGCGCAGGGCATCGGCACGGGCGTCCACTACCCCGTGCCCATCCACCGCCAGCCCGCCTACGCCCGCCTCGGCTACGGCCCTGGCAGCCTGCCCGCCACCGAAGCCGCTGCCGCGCGCGTCCTGTCCCTGCCCATGTATCCTGACCTGTCCGCGGCGGCCGTCGACCAGGTGGCCGCGGCTGCCCATTCCTACTTCGAGACCTCAGAGGCCGAGACCTCAGAGGTCTTCTGAGACCTCTGAGGTCTTACTACCCACTGCCCCACTATGCCCCCCATCCCCTTCTCCCTCGGCATCATGGCCCACAACGAGGCCGCCAACATTGGCCGGCTGCTGGCGCGCGTCGCCGCCTCGCGACTGGAGCGGGTGGAGCTAGTCGAGATCATCGTCGTCGCCAGCGGTTGCACCGACGACACCGAGGCCATCATCCTGGCCGCCGCGGTGGCCGACCCGCGCATCCGCCTCATCAGCCAGCCGACGCGCGAGGGCAAGGCCTCGGCCATGAACCTTTTCCTGCGCGAGGCGCGCTGTGACGTGCTGGTGCTCAGCAGCGCCGACCTGCTGCCGGCCGAGGACGCGCTGGAGCGGCTGGTCAGCCCCTTCGCCGACCCGGAGATCGGCCTGACCGCCTGCCGGCCGGAGCCTGTCAATGACCCGGCGACCTTCATGGGCTTTGCCGCTCATTTGCTGTGGGATCTACACCATGAGATCAACCTCCACGGCTTCAAGGCCGGCGAAATGATCGCCTTCCGCAGGGTCTTCCAGCGTATCCCGCCGCACACGGCCGTGGACGAGGCCAGCGTCGAGCCGCTCATCCGCGGCCAGGGCTACGGGGTAAGGTATGTGCCGGAGGCCATCGTCTACAACAAAGGCCCGGAGACGGTCGAGGACTTCCTGCGCCAACGACGGCGCATCTATGCCGGGCATCTGGAGATGCAGGCCCAACTCGGCTACAGCGTCAGCACGATGAGTGGGACGAAGATCGCCAAACACCTGTTGCGCCATCTGGATTGGCGGCCGCGGCCGTTCGTCTGGACGTGGCGCGTCGTCGCGTTGGAGATGTGGGGGCGCTACCTGGGCCGCCGTGATTATAAGGTCCGGCGCAGCCACACCATCTGGGACATTGCCGCGACGACCAAGGAGCTGGAAACACCGTGAATTCAATGGCGGGCGTACTGGCCCGTGTGCCCTTGTTCCAGGCCTACCGGCGCTTCGGTTGGCCGAAACTATTGCCGCTGAACATCACCCTCTCGCCCTCGCCGCGCTGCAATTCGCGCTGCCTGACGTGCAATATCTGGATGAAGCGCGAGAATGAGTTGAACCTGGAGGAGTGGGATCGCGTGCTGGCCTCGCTCGGCCGCGCGCCCTACTGGTTCACCATCAGCGGCGGCGAACCGTTCATGTTCCCCGGCATCGTCGAGTTGGCCCAGTTGGCCTACAAGCATTGCCGGCCGGGTATCATCAACATCCCCACCAATAGCATCCTCAGCACCATCCCCGACAAGGTCGAGCGCATCGCCCGCTCCTGCCCGGAGAGCCAGTTGATCATCAACCTGTCGCTGGATGGCGTGGGCGAGAAGCATGATCTCATCCGCGGCGTGCCCGGCAACTTCATCCGCTTCGAGGAGCGCCTGCGGCAACTGCTGGCCCTGCGCGACACACTGCCGAACCTCAACATCGGCATCCACTCCGTTGTCAGCGTCTTCAGCGTCGGCCACCTGGACGAATTGATCGCCTACGCCGAGCAGTCGGGTGCGGATCAGTTCATCACCGAGATCGCCGAGCCGCGCGTCGAACTGGACACCGTCGGCTTGCCCATCACCCCCAGCCCGGAGCAGTACAAGGCCGCCATCGACCGGCTGATCGCCTACGTCGAGAGCAAGCGCTACAAGGGCGTCGCCCGTATCACCGAGGCCTTCCGGGTGGAATACTACAAGCTGGTCAAGCGCATCCTGGAGGAGGAAGATCAGGTCATCGACTGCTATGCCGGCTGGGCCAGCGCGCAGATCTACGCCGACGGCACGGTCTGGCCGTGCTGCGTCCGCGCCGACAACCTCGGCAACCTGCGCGACCACGACTACGACTTCAAGGCCATCTGGTTCGGCGACAAGATCAAGGAAGTCCGCCGTAGCATCGCCGCTAAGGAGTGCTACTGCCCCCTGGCCAACGCCTCCTACACCAACATGCTCATCGACCCGCCGACGCTGACGCGGGTGGGACTGAAGGTGATCTCGCCGGATTAACGACCAGACCTCAGAGGTCTTCTGAGACCTCTGAGGTCTCACTAC
>JAIBAS010000629.1 GCA_019695075.1 Promineifilum sp.
CGGTCGAGGGCGGGACGTATGCGCTGGCCCGGCCGCTGTTCCTCTACAGCGACGCCAGCATCCTGACGGCCAAGCCGCAGGTGGCCGACTACATCAACTTCTTCCTGACGTATGTCGATGAAGAGATCGAGACCGTCGGCTACTTCCCCGCCAGCGATGAGGCGTTGAACGGCGCGCGTAATAACTGGCTGGTCGCCATGGGCCTGGCCGCGGCGACGTTGGACGACACGGCCGCCGAGACCGTGGAGCAGGGGGCCATGTGCGAACTGCCCGCCGCTGATCCGCTGGCGGTGTCGGGCGACATTGTCGTGGCCGGCAGTTCGACGGTCTTCCCGCTGGCGGAGACGATTGCCGAGCGCTACCAGTCTGAGGGCTTCAGCGGCCAGATCACCATCGACAGCGTGGGCACGGGCGGCGGCTTCGAGCGCTTCTGCGGCACGGGCGAGACCGACATCGCCACAGCCAGCCGGGCGATCAAGGACGAGGAAGCGGCCAACTGCGCGGCCATCGGCCGGACGCCAATCGAGTTCCGCATCGGCACAGACGGTCTGGCCGTCGTGGTCAGCCAGGAGAACGACTTCGCGCAAGACCTGACGCTGGCGCAGCTGGCGCTGGTGTTCTCGACGGCGGAGACGTGGGCGGACGTAGACCCATCGTTCCCGGACGAGCCGATTGAGCGCTACATTCCGGGCACCGACAGCGGCACGTTCGACTACTTCACCGAGGTCGTCTACCCCGACCTGGAAGACGGCGCGGCCAACCCGCAGCTGGAGGCGGCCAACCTGCAACAGAGCGAGGACGACAACGTGCTGGTGCAGGGCGTGGCCGGCAGCCCCTACGCCATCGGCTACTTCGGCTATGCCTACGCGGCCAACAACGCCGATACAGTGCGGCTGGTGGCCGTCGAGGGCGTCGCGCCGGACTTCGAGACGGTCGAGGGCGGGACGTATGCGCTGGCCCGGCCGCTGTTCCTCTACAGCGACGCCAGCATCCTGACGGCCAAGCCGCAGGTGGCCGACTACATCAACTTCTTCCTGACGTATGTCGATGAAGAGATTGAGACCGTCGGCTACTTCCCGGCCAGCGACGAGGCGCTCAACGGCGCGCGCTGCGCGTTCGTGGACGCCGCGGCACAGTAAACATAGACGACAGCGCCTATCAAGGCTGCTAGACAAATAGACTCCGCCGCGCACGCCCGGAATCATCCGGGCGCGGGCGGCGCGTCACCGTTATCGAATCGGAGCGGGTTGCATTGTGTCCGCGTCGGATGTCACTAATTGAGTGGCGCGAACGATTGTCACAATTGCTCATTCGCGCCTAGAATGGGGGTTATGGAGAAGGACATGGAGAACTTAACTGTGCTGCCTCCGCGCGGGGAAGCCGGCTCCAGCCGCGCCGGGACGGTTAACGCGCCCGACGTGCCTGACCTGAGCCGGCGCCACCGTATCGGCGAGCGCACCATCGAATCCGGCCTGTTCATCGCCGCCGCCGTATCCATTTTGACGACCATCGGCATCGTCGCCATCTTGCTGGAAGAGGCCCTGCGCTTCTTTGCCGATGAGCGCGTCACCGTGGTCAACTTCCTCACCGACACTACCTGGCAGCCGCAGGCCAACCACTTCGGCATTCTGCCGCTGTTGAACGCCACGCTGATGATCACCGCCATCGCCCTGCTCGTGGCCATCCCGCTGGGCCTGGCTTCGGCCGTCTTCCTGAGCGAGTACGCCTCGCCGCGGGTGCGTGGTTTGCTGAAGCCGGCGCTGGAGATGCTGGCCGGCGTGCCCACGGTTGTCTACGGCTACTTCGCTCTGACCTTCGTCACGGCCATCCTGCGCGCCGTCCTGGGCAAGGACATCGTTCAG
Source organism: Promineifilum sp. (assembly GCA_019695075.1). GTDB lineage: Bacteria > Chloroflexota > Anaerolineae > Promineifilales > Promineifilaceae > Promineifilum. The sequence goes on from JAIBAS010000629.1 coordinate 1,863, forward strand.
ATCTACAACGTCGCCTCGGCCGGGCTGGTCGTCGGCGTGCTCATCACGCCGCTGATCGCCTCGTTGAGCGAGGACGCGCTCCACGCCGTGCCCAACTCGCTGCGCGAAGCCGCCTACGGCGTCGGCGCGACGCGCTTCGAGACGGCGGTCAAGGTCGTCCTGCCCGCGGCGTTGTCCGGCGTGGCTGCCGCCCTCGTCGTGGCCATCTCGCGCGCCTTCGGCGAGACGATGGTTGTGGCCATCGCCGCCGGCGCGGGGCCAAAGCTGACCTGGAACCCGTTCGAGTCGGCCGAGACGATGACCGGCTACATGGTACGCATCAGCGGCGGCGACCTGAGCTACGAATCGCTCGACTACAAGAGCATCTACGCCATCGGCCTGGTCGTCTTCGCCGTCACCTTGCTGCTCAACATCATCAGCCAGCGCATCGTCGCCCGCTTCCGCGAGGTGTACGAATGAGCGACCGACCGCTACCCACCGAAACTCCGCCGGAGCCGGCCGCGGAGCAGGGCGACCGCTTCGCCGCCCTCTACCCGTCTGAAGAGGGCATCCGCGCCCAGGTGGCCCGGCGACAGCGCGTGGCCACGGGCTGGCGCGTCGCCTTCCTGGCGGCCACCTCGCTGGCCGTCGTCATCCTCAGCACGCTGCTGCTGTCGATCATCAATCAGTCCTTCGGCCTGGTGGCCGAGCAGACGGACATCCCCGAAGCGCAACTGGTGGCCGACCACTACAAGTCGCAGGTGCTTGGCGCGACCAACGTCCTTCTAGCCACCGAGGACGACGCCGATATCGCCGCCGGCATCGCCGCCGACGCCAACGGCATTGGCCTACTGGGCTATGCCGTCTACGCCGACAACGGGGCCGCGCTCCAGGCGCTTAGCGTCGATGGCGTCGCGCCGACGGCCGAGACCGTAGCCACGGGCACGTACCCGCTGACCCGGCCGCTGCTGCTGTATTCGTCCGCGGCGATCCTCAGCGACAAGCCGCAGGTGGCCGCCTTCCTGCTCTACACCTTGCAGCACGCCGAAGAGGTCATGAGCGAGTTGGGCGCGTTCCCGGCCGACGCCACGGCGCTGGCCGAGCAGGCCGCCGCGCTGGCCACGACGCTCGGCCTCGACCCCGCCGCGCCCATCGACCCGGCCGCCTACGAGGGCGACATCGTCATCTCCGGCAGTTCCACGCTTAACCCCGTCACGCGCGAGATCGCCCGGCGCTTCCGCGGTGAGGGCTTTCAGGGAGCGATCAAGATCAGCAGCGTCGGCACCGTCGCCGGCTTCGAGGCTTTTTGCGCCGAGAGCGCCGACCTCGTCGATGCCAGCCGGCCCATCACCACCGTGGAAACCGCCGCCTGCGCCGCTAACAACCTGACGCCGCTCAGCGTGCAGGTTGGTCTGGACCCGGTCGTCGTGGCCGTGAACAGCGCCAACACCTTCGCCGCCGACGTAAACGGCGAGCAGCTGGCCGCTCTCTTCACGACGGCCACAAACTGGTCGGAGGTGGTCGCCGGCTGGCCGGCCGACGCCATCCACCGCTTCCTGCCCACGACCGACAGCGGCACGATGGATGTCTTCGTCAATACCGTCTTCGGCGGCCGGACGCTGGCCGATCTGCCCTACGACGCGCTGGTGCAGATCTTCAAGGCCAACGTCACCGCCGGCCGCTGCCGCGCCATTGAGGCCGAGCAGCGCTTCTACGCCGATAGCTTCGTCTGCGACACCGAAGAAGCCTTCACCGCCCGTTGCCAGAGCGACGCGGCCCCGACCGGCTGCGTGCTGGAGCCGCGCGACAAGGGCAGCCTGGTGGCCCTCATTCAAGCGGACGTCGTCAATCCCGTTGTTCAACAAGCGTGGTTCCTGGCCGAGTCGCTCTTCCGCCGCGAGGAGATCATGGCCGAGGCCCGCCAGGCGTATCCGACGGCCGACGTTCACTTCCGGCGCTGGCTGACGCTGGACTTCCTGACCCGGCCGCAGTCGAGTCAGCCGGAACTGGCCGGCGTGCGCACCGCCATCCTCGGCTCGCTGTGGGTCGTGGCGATCGGCATCCTCGTCGGCTTCCCCGTCGGCGTCGGCGCGGCCATCTACCTGGAGGAGTACGCCGACAAGCGCCGGCGCTTCAACCGCTTCATCCAGACCAACATCAACAACCTGGCCGGCGTGCCGTCGATCATCTACGGCCTGCTGGGCCTGACCGTCTTCGTCCGTGTGTTGGAGCCGATCACCAGCGGCGCGGTCTTCGGCGTCGGCGACGCCACCACGGCCAACGGCCGCACCATTCTCTCGGCCGGCCTGACGCTGGCCCTGCTCATCTTGCCGGTCATCATCATCAGCGCGCAGGAGGCCATCAAGGCCGTGCCCAGTTCGCTGCGCGAGGCCAGCCTCGGCCTGGGGGCCACCAAGTGGCAGACCATCTGGAACCACGTCGTCCCCAACGCCATCGGCGGCATCATGACCGGCGTCATCCTGGCCATGTCGCGTATCATCGGCGAGACGGCCCCGCTGGTCGTCGTCGGCGCGTCAACGTTCATCACCACCGACCCGACCGGGCCGTTCTCCAAGTTCACGACGCTGCCGACGCAGATCTTCCAGTGGACGTCGCGGCCGCAACAAACCTTCCTGCTCATCGCCGGCGCGGCCATCATCGTCCTGCTCGTTCTGCTCTTCATTCTCAACGCCTTCGCCATCTACCTGCGCAATCGCTACGCCCGGCGGATCGGCTAGGCCCACGGAAGCCTTCCCATGACCACTTTAGCCCACGACCCCTCCGGTGGCCCCTTCGCCATCGAGGCCCAGGCCCTGAATATCTACTACGGCAGCTTTCGCGCTGTCAAGGACATCAATCTGCGCTTCTCGACGCACAAGATCACCGCGCTCATCGGCCCATCCGGCTGCGGCAAGAGCACCGTCCTGCGCGCCTTCAACCGCATGAACGACCTCATCCCGATCTCGCGCACCGAGGGCACCGTCCTCTTCCACGGCAAGAACATCTACGACGCCGACGTGGACCCCGTGCAGGTTCGCCGGCGCGTGGGCATGGTCTTCCAGAAACCGAACCCGTTCCCCAAGACGATCTACGAGAACGTCGCCTGGGGCGCGCGCATCAACGGCTTCAAGGGCAACAAGGCCGACATGGACGCCCTGGTGGAGGAGTCGCTGCGCGACGCCGCCGTCTGGGACGATGTCAAGGACAAGCTCTTCCAGAGCGGCCTGTCGCTGTCGGGCGGCCAGCAGCAGCGGTTGTGCATCGCCCGCGCCATCGCTACGCGGCCGGAGCTGATCCTGATGGACGAACCCGCCTCCGCCCTCGACCCCATCTCGACGCTGCGCATCGAGGAATTGATCCAGGACTTGAAGAAGAACTACACCATCCTGATCGTCACCCACAACATGCAGCAGGCGGCCCGCGCGTCGGACTACACCGCCTTCTTCAACATGGACACCGACCGCGCCGGCTATCTGGTTGAGTACGGCCAGACCGACCAGGTCTTCACCAGCCCCAAGAGCGAGATGACCGAGCAGTACATCACCGGCCGCTTCGGCTAGGTGCCACCGGCCGCTTCGGCTAGGTGCCACCGGCCGCTTCGGCTAAGCGTCATTGCACCCAGGAGGCGACTACATGCGACAATCATTCGACCGCGAATTGCAGCGGCTACAGGCCGAGATCCTCCGCATGGGCAGCGAGGTCGAAGAGCACCTCACCCGCGTCACGACCGCGTTTGTGGAGCGCGATGCCTACACCGCCGCCCAGATGATCGCCGCCGATACCTCCATCAACGAGCGCCGCATCCAGATCGGCCTCGACGCCCTGACGCTGATCGCCAAGCAGCAGCCGCTGGCCGGCGACCTGCGCCTGATCGGGGCGGTGATGGAGATCGTCGGCGAGCTGGAACGCATTCACGACTACATCAAGGGCATCGGCAAGATCAGCCTCAATATCGGGGCGACGCCGATCCTGCCGGCCTTCGTCGCCCACATGCCCGAAATGGCCGAGACGGCGCGCGAGATGCTGCACCTGTCGCTCAAAGCATTTGTTGACCGCGACAGGGACTTGGCCCAGCGCGTGCCGGCCATGGACGACGTCGTCGATGCCCTCTTCAACCAACTCTACGCCGACATCCTGGCCTATGCCGCCAACCAGCCGCAGGCCATCAGCCATTCCAATCAGCTGGAGTGGGCGCTGCACAACCTGGAGCGCTCGGCCGACCGCACCATCAACATTTGCGAGTGGGTCGTCTACATGGTCACCGGCGTCTATCACGAGATGAGCATGGGCGAATACGAAGCGCCGCCCCAATAGCCATGCGCATCATGACGGCGCGCCTCCGCCGGCGTATGGCCGGCGCGGCCGACGGCCAGGACGGCTGAGCGCCGGTCACAGCCTGACAGGCTGTGCTACGGGCCATCAGGCTGTCGTCGCCGGCCGCGCCGCTTGGCGTTCGTGGCCGCAACGGCTACGATTGCCGTATGTCCATGCGAGTAAGGGCCAGGCTCTATGGCCTGATCACGCTAGGGGCGCTGCTGCTGTTGGGCGGCTGCTCGCGCGGGGCGGCGTTGCCGCCCGTCCTCTTCCTGCGCGCCGACGACGCCGGCCGCGCCCAGCTCTACCGCCAGGACGCCGCGGATAGCCTTGTCCGCCGCCTGAGCGCGCCACCGGCCGGCGACGTGCTCGACTTCGCCGCCGCGCCCGATGGTAGCCGCGTCGTCTACAGCGTCTTCGACGGCGCTGATGGGGCGTTGCGGCTGGTCAATGCCGATGGCGGCGGCGACCGCGAACTGCTGGCCTGCCTGCAGGCGGAGTGCAGCGCGCCGGTCTG
>JAIBAS010000535.1 GCA_019695075.1 Promineifilum sp.
CCCGGCCGTAGCGACGGCGGTCTGGACGGCGGCCCTGCGTGCCCCGGAGTGGAGCCGTGCGCCGGTCTGGTTCCACGGCGACTTTCTGCCCGGTAACGTGCTCGTGCGCGACGGCCGGCCCAGCGCGGTCATCGACTTCAGCGGCCTGGGCGTTGGCGATCCAGCCTGCGACCTGATGATCGCCTGGGGGTTGCTGGCGGGCGAGAGCCGGGCGGCCTTCCGCGCCGCGCTGGCGGTCGATGACGCCACCTGGGCGCGCGGACGCGGCCACGCCCTGGCGCAGGCGGTCATCTTTATCCCCTACTACCTCGACACCAATCCGGCCGGCGTGGCCATGGCCCGGCGGTCGCTGGCCGAAGTGCTGGCTGAATAATACTGGGTACTTGACAATACTGTGCGTCGTATGGTATTCTATTACTGTGTCGCGCACAGCATAATGAGATGCATAGTACTGGCGGACACACAGCACGAGAAGGGACGACGCTTATGACTGAAAAGGAACTAGACGAGCAGTTCGACAACCTGCGCCTGGAGCTAAGGCGCGGCGTGGTGGTGCTGGCCGTCCTCAGCCAGATGGACACCGCCCGCTACGGCTACAGCCTTATCCAGCGGCTGGCCGAGCGCGGGCTGGACGTTGAAGAGGGTACGCTCTACCCACTGCTGCGGCGGCTGGAGAAGCAGGGCTTGTTAGAGAGCGAATGGGAGATCGGCGAGGCGCGGCCGCGCAAGTACTACCGTATCAGCCCCCTGGGGCGTAAGGTACTGGCCGCGCTGACGACAGAGTGGAACGACACGGTTGAGGTCATGCACCTCATTTTGTATGGAGAGAAACATGTCTGAGTTAGTTGAGCGCTATGTTCATCAGGTGGGGCGCTATCTGCCCAGCAAGGAACGGGTCGAGATTCAGGCCGAACTGCGGTCGCAGATTCAGGATCAGCTGGATGATCGCTACGAAGGCGCGCCGACGGAGGCCAATGTCGCTGAGGTGTTGAAGGAACTGGGCGACCCGCGCCGCATGGCCGCCTCCTATGGCGGCGAGCAGTATCTTGTCGGGCCTGACCTGTACCCGGTGATGATGATGGTTCTGCGGCGCGGCTGGGTCATCGTGCCGCCGATCGCCATCCTTGTACACCTTCTGGCCGTGGTGTTCGGCGACGAGTCGGGCACGTTGATCAGCTTGCTGTTGGAGGCCGCCGGCGGCGCTTTCCAGGCCACGGCCATCTTCACCGGCATCGTCGTGCTCATCTTCGCCATCTTGCAGCACTCCGGCGAAGACCTGGACGAGATCACCGGCAACGACAAGGGCTTCGACCCGCTGGCCCTGCCGGAAGTCAATGACCCGGCCGAGGTTGACCGCTTCGAGTCCATCTTGAGCATGGCCTTCGGCACGTTCGCCCTGCTGGTCATGCTCTACTTCCTGCGCGTCGGCGGCCTGACGTTGCAGTTCAATCTGGGTGAACCAGTTGACGTCATTCCCGTGCCCATTCCCTGGCTGGTGGCGCTCATCGCCATCGGGGCCACGCAGATGGTGCTGCAACTGACGGCGCTGTTGCGCGGGCGGTGGGGCGTGGCTCTGTGGCTGGTCAACGTGGCCCTGGATATCGTCGGCGCGGTGGCCCTGTACTACGTGCTCTGGCTGCCGCTGGCCGGCCAGCTGTTCGCCGCCGTGCCGGCTCTGCTCAACGTGCCCTTGCTGGGCCGCGGCGCGCAGATCATCCTGGCCATCTCGATCATCGCCGCCGTGCTCGAAGGCACGACCAAGCTGGTCAAGATGGCCGGCTATCGCCACAGCGGCCCCTCGTCCTACAACGTCAAGGCGAGTTAGGACAACAACCAGGCGCAGGTGACACAGAATCCGGCTGGGCTGAATGCGTCGCTCTGTGTCACCTGTGCATGCCTTAACAGGAGGGCAACAATGAAAGCAATGATCTATACCGAGTATGGTTCGCCCGACGCCCTGCAACTGAAGGAGGTGGCCACGCCACAACCGGGCCAGGGCGAGGTGCTGGTAAAGGTTCACGCCACCGGCCTCAATGCCGCCGATCGCTACAAACTGAGCGGTGCGCCGTTCATCGTCCGGCTCATTGGAGACGGGTTGCGGCAACCGAAGCACCCGATCCTGGGGGCCGACGTGGCTGGGGTGGTGGAGGCGGCCGGTCGCGGCGTGACGCGCTTCCGGCCGGGCGACGCGGTCTATGGCGATCTGTCCGGCAGCGGCTGGGGTGGACTGGCCGAGTACGTCGCCGCCCCGGAGCACGTCTGGGCGCTGAAGCTGGCGGGCATCTCGTTCGAGCAGGCCGCGGCCGTGCCCATGGCTGCCGTCACCGCCCTGCAAGGGCTGCGCGACAAAGGACAGATTCGCGCCGGGCAGCGGGTGTTGGTCTATGGTGCGTCGGGCGGCGTGGGCACGTTCGCGGTGCAGATCGCTAAAGCGCTGGGGGCGGAGGTGACGGCCGTGTGCAGCTCGCGCAATGTCGAGATGGCGCGTGCTTTAGGGGCCGACTACGTGCTGGACTACACCCGTGAGAACTTTGCCCAGAATGGCCGGCGCTATGATCTGGTTCTGGCCGTCAACGGCTACCGGCCCATCGGCGACTACCAGCGGGTGCTGGCCCCCGACGGGGTCTACGTCATGGTCGGTGGGACGATGAAGCAGATCTTCCAGGCGCTATTGTTGGGGCCGCTACTCTCGCGCCGCGGTCGGGTGGCCGCCGTCACGGCCCGGCCCAACAGCGGCGACCTGGCCGCGGTGGGCGAACTACTGCAAGCGGGGCAAGTGCGGCCGGTGATTGACCGCTGCTATCCACTGGCCGAGACGGCCGAGGCGTTTCGCTATCTGGGGCGGGAACACGCTCGTGGCAAGGTAATCATTACGGTCTGAGTCTCACAGGTTGCCTATTGACCTGCTCCTCCATGAGTAGTACGATGGTGGTATGAAAGTCAAGACTTCTATCACCCTGTCGCAAGAACTGTTACGGGAAATTGACACGTTGCCCGCGCCACATGCCAACCGCTCTGCCTTCCTGGAAACAGCCGCCTGGGCCTATATTGAGCAATTGCGACGCGAGGAACAGGCTGCGCGCGATCTGGAAATCCTCAATCGCCGCGCCGACTATTTCAATGCCGAGATGGCTGATACGCTACTCTATCAAGTCGCGCTATGAGGCGCGGTGACCTCTATCGCGTTGTCGCCCCGCCGGGCGGTGACCCGCGAAAGCACCGCATTTTCGTGGTTGTCAGCCGCCCTACCCTGATCGCCTCTCGCTTCTCAACAGTGATTTGCGCGCCCGTTTACTCTGCCCATGATGGGCTGGCGACTCAGGTTATGGTGGACGTTGAAGACGGGCTTGTCCACGTTAGCAGCATCCACTGCGATGCTTTGGTGAGCATATCCAAGAGCGCCCTGACCGATTACCTGGGTACGCTGTCGCCGGAGAAGTTGCATCTGTTGGACGAGGCTTTGCGCGTGGCTCTTGACTTGCGATAAGAGCGCGATAGACATGACTCGTATTGGCCTTGTAGATCACGAGCGGAGTTCACATGATCCCCAATCAAGAAGCACCCCAAACGATTGACGCCTACATCGCTGCCTTCCCCGACGACGTGCAGACCATCCTGCAACACATCCGCCGGACGATCCATGAGATCGCGCCGGAGGCGACCGAAGCCATCGCCTACGGCATGCCCACCTTCAGGCTCCACGGCAATCTGGTTCACTTCGCCGGCTTCAAGAACCACATCGGCTTCTACCCCGTGCCGTCGGGCATGGCCGCTTTCCAGGAGGAGTTGTCGGCCTACAAGCAGGGCAAGGGGTCGGCGCGATTCCCGCTGGACAAGCCCATCCCCTATGATCTGATCCAGCGCATTGTCCGCTTTCGCGTGGAAGAAAACCGCGCCGCGGCCGCCGCCAAGGGCAAGCATTAGAAACCGAGTTTCTTCCGAGAAACTCGGTTTCTAAGCGAAAAGCGAAGCCCATGCTCAAGATCATGTCCTTCAACATCCGCTATGGCCAGGCCAACGACGGCGACAACAGCTGGCCGCGCCGCCGCGAACTGGTCATCGGCCGCATCCGCGCCCACGACCCCGATCTGATCGGCTTGCAGGAGTGCCGCGACGACGACCAGGCCGCCTACGTCCGCGCGGCGCTGCCCGATTACGAGTTCTTCGGCGTGGCCCGCGGCGGCAACGGGCCGACGGCGCCGGAGATGGCCCCGGTTCTGTGGCGGCGAGCGACGTTCGACTTGCGGCAGCGGGGCGTCTTCTGGCTGAGCGAGACGCCGGACATCCCCGGCAGCGTGGGCTGGGATGCCTTGTTCCCGCGCCCGGCCACCTGGGTGGAACTGGCGCACCGGCCGAGCGGCCGCCCGCTGGCCTTCCTCAACACCCACTTCGACCTCATGCCGCAGGCCATCCTCGACTCGGCGCGGCTGCTGCGCGGCTGGGCCGAGCGGATGGCGGCGCGGCTGCCGCTGGTCATCACCGGCGACTTCAACGCCGGCAAGACCTCGGCCGCCTACGCCATGCTGGCCGACGGGGCGACGCTGGCCGATGCCTGGCGGCGCGCCAACCCGGCCGGCGGCGACGAGACGACCTACCACGACTTCGGCCGGCCAGAGGCCGCCGCGGCCATCGATTGGGTGCTGGCGTCGCCGGCGCTGGCTGTGGCCGCGGCGCAAATCGACCGCGCTCGCCCGGATGGGCGCTACCCGTCGGATCATGATCCGATCGTGGTCGCGCTGGCGGATACACACATCTAACACCTTCTTCACATTTGCTGAACGTTCTGGCCTTATAAGAGAGGCAGCCGCCAACCGCGGTGGCGTCTGCGCGGCCACGTCATCTTTCGTGGCGGCATACCTTGCAACAAGGACCAGAACTATGATGAACAGAGTGAAGAAGCTAATATTCTTGTGTGCCCTGGGCCTGTTGGCCCTGGGCGTAATGCCGGGCAGCGCGTCGGCCGCGGAGGCGGGCGCATCGCCCTACACCGTGCTGCTGCCGGTCATCGTCAGCGACAGCGGCTCGTCCTCGGGCGACACCACCATTACCCTCAACGGCGACTCCATCACCGTCACCGGCAGCGGCGTGACCGTCGCTGGGACGACAGCCACCATCACCGCTGCCGGCAACTACATCATCAGTGGCGCGTTGACCGACGGGCAGATCATCGTTGACACGGACGACGAAGAGGCGGTCAATCTGACCCTGAATGGAGCCGCCATCACCAGCGCCAGCAGCGCCCCGCTGGCCATCATGAGCGCCGAGGAGACGATCATCACCCTGACCGGCGGCACAACCAACCGCCTGACCGACGCCGCGGAGTACGTCTTCCCCGACGCGGAGACCGACGAGCCGAACGCGGCCCTGTTCAGCAACGACGACCTGACCATCGGCGGCGGTGGCGCGCTCATCGTCACCGGCAACTACAACGACGGCATCTCCAGCGACGACAGCCTGACTATCACCGGCGGCACGTACGCCATCAGCGCCGTGGATGACGGCCTGCGCGGCAAGGACGCCCTCGTGATCGCGGGCGGCGATTTCACGCTGGACGTGGGCGGCGACGCGCTGAAGTCCGACAACGAAGACGACACGACGCTGGGCACAATCGCCATCGCCGGCGGCCGCTTCGCCGTGATCGCCGGCGGCGACGGCATCGCCGTGGAAACCACAGTGACCATCGCCGGCGGCGACTTCACCCTCGTCACCGGCGGCGGCAGCGACGCGCCGCTGGCCGACGACGCCTCGGCCAAGGGCATCAAGGCCGGCGTGGCCGTCCACATCACCGGCGGAACCATCGCCATCGACGCCGCCGACGACGGCGTGAACTCCAACAGCGACCTGACTATCGACGACGGCGTGTTGACCATCGCCAGCGGCGATGACGCCCTGCACAGCGACGCCACGCTGACCATCAACGACGGCACGATCGACATCACCCAATCGGTTGAGGGCATCGAGAGCGTGGTCATCACCATCAACGGCGGCGACATCCGCGTCATCGCCAGCGACGACGGCATCAACGTGGCCGGCGACCTGACCGGCGTCGATTACCGGCTGTTCATCCACGGCGGCGTCATCGCTGTCTATGCCGACGGCGACGGCATCGACGTCAACGGGGCCATCGAGATGACCGACGGCGTTGTGCTGGTGCATGGGCCGACGGCGCAGGATAACGGGGCTATCGACTACGACGAGTACTTCACCATCAGCGGCGGTCTGCTCGTCGCCGCCGGCAGCGCGGGCATGGCCCAGGCGCCGGGCAACACGTCTACCCAGAACTCCGTGCTCGTTCGCTTCGGCGGCATGGGGCAGGGCGGCACGCAAGCGGCCGGCACGCTGGTACACATCCAGAACAGCGCCGGCGAAGAGGTCTTGACGTTTGCGCCGGATAGAGCTTACCAGTCCATCGTCGTCTCCTCGCCGGAGCTACTGATGGGCGGCAGCTACACGATCTACCTGGGCGGTAGTTCGACGGGCACGGTCAGCGACGGCCTCTACACCGGTGGGACATACACGCCGGGCAGTGTGTACACTAGCTTCACCATCAATAGTGTGGTAACGATTATCGGCGGCGGCGGGCCACCAGGACCGTAGGGCAAAGGAGAGCGGCAGAACCGCGTGTCGCGCCAACTATCTGACCCGCGGCGCGACGACCGGCCTGT
>JAIBAS010000237.1 GCA_019695075.1 Promineifilum sp.
CGCTGGCCTGGGCCTTCCAGCAAGGGCTGGTGCCTGAAGTCAGTCCCGACGACTCCTTGCCAGACAGCATCGAAAACCCCGGCCTCATCGCCCAGTTCGGTCTGCTGGAGACGGATCTCGACTTCCCCGACATTATCCCGGAGAACAACACGCCGCAGGCTCGCACGGCCGCGGCCGACAAGATGCTGCGCCAGGCGGTGCACGAGATGTACCGCTACAACAGCGAGCGCCGGACGATTGAGGTCACCTGCATCGCCAAGAAACCTATTCGCGCCGGCGATCTCATCGCCCTGACGTACATTGACGAAGCTCACTTCGGCCTGAAGTCCTTCCAGTACAACACGCCCGGCAACTACCTCTACGTCACGTCGGCCAGCAGCACCGTGCAGGACGACGTGCTCACCTACGACCTGACCCTCTCCACGCAGAACTGGGGCTACTGGTCGCACGAAGAGACCGACGCCACCTTCCTGGCCCAGCTCGCGGCCACCGTGCGCGCCATGCGGACGGCCATGAACGTCGATCCCAGCGGCACGCCTATCATCGACAACACCGGCGGCGGGGGAGCGAACTACACGGCCGGGCACGCCATCGCCATCGTCAACAACGCCATCTCCGTCCTCCCCACCCCACTGGCAGGCAACGCCCTGACGGCCACGGCAACCCAACTGGGAGTCAACCCAACGGCGCTGGCCGGCAACGCGCTACAGGCACAGACGAGCAACACCAAACTGGGCCTCAACCCGGCCGCGCTGGCTGGTAGCCACCTGGCGGCCGAAAACAGCAATACCAAACTCGGCGTCAATCTGGTCACGCTCGGCCCGGCGCTGGCCGGCGCGGGCATCGGCTACAGCGGCGGGACGCTGAACATCAACACGGCCGTCCCGTTGCAAATTACCAACGACACGCTTAACCTGAAGCTGGGAACCAATCCGGCCCTGGTCATTGACGGCACGGGCGGCCTGTCGCTCAACACGCCGCTCGACGTGGGCGCGATGACGGCCAACAGCCTGGGAGCGAGCCACAGCCACGCCGTAGTGACGTCGACCGACGGCCGCCTGGCCACCAACGCCAACACGGCCCACCGCACGATCCTGGCCGCCAACTATCAGGGCGCGCTGGGGCTGGCCCACCTTTCTACGCCCAGCATCAAATCGGCTGCCGGTGAGGCCATCCTGCTCGCGCCGGCGACTAAGATGCTGAACCTGACCGGCAACCTCTACATGAACGACGGGCCGGCGAGCGTCTTGGCCACGGCCGGGCCGCTGACCTTGCAGGGGTGCGACCTGGCGACGAGCACGGCCGCCTCCCTGACCGTCAGCGGCAACCGGGAGGTCATCTTCAACAACTGGCAGGCGGGCTGGAAGTTGCGCAGCAGCAACTACCTGACCCAGGCCACCGGCTGGGCGATCAGCCACGGCGAGACGGGCGGCCACGGTGACTTCCGCAGCCTCTTCGCCGACGAGATGCACGTCCGGGCGTTTATCGCCGACCTGGAGCAGGCGCTGGCCGGTGGGCAGGTCATCACCAAGAGTGTCGCCATCCTCAACCGGCCGCTGACGCTACCGGCGACCGTGAACAGCACCGTGCGCGTCTACGTGGAGGACTTCCCCGGCTGGCCCGGCACGGCCGTCTTTGACCGGCGCATCAACGACCGCGTGCGCCTCATCTACCTGGACCGCAGCCAGGGCTTCGACTACGCTCAGGTGTGGGGCGAAGTGCAGCGGGATTCCTACGTCGATCAGGGGAACGGCGAGCAGTCGTGGCTCATCAAGTTCACCTACCTGGGCAGCGGGGCCTTCGCGGCCAACAAGACCATCGGTAAGGGAGCACCCATCCTGGACTTCGGCCGGGAGCCGCGGGCGCACTTCTACGAGGTCAACGCCATTGACCCGGCGGGCGCGCCGTGGGTGCGCGCCGGGAGCCACACCCAGTTCAACGCCAACGGCACGCCGGCGGCAACGACGATCCACTTCCAGGCGGGCAATCTGGCGTCCATGTCCGGCCTTAGCGATGAAGTTGGCGTCTTCGCCGGCGACAGCCTGAACACCCACTACGCCGCCTTCACCAACCGGCGCGGCGAGATGCACGGCATCGCCCACACGCTGTACGACAGCGGTGGCCGGGACGGGCTGCGCATCCGGCTGCACGCGATGACGTTGGACACGCAGGTGAACCCAACCGGCGCGGTCACGTCGAAGATGCCGTCGGCCGACGTGGCCACGAACAACATCCGCAAATCCAGCGGCGCGTCGGCGGCCTACACCTACGTGGCCAATAACCCCAGCACTGGTCAGCCGGACGCTACCTACGTGTCCAACAACCTGGCGCAGTACGCGGCGCTCAAGATGGGCTTCGCCGCCTACCCGACGAACACGAAGATCGCCGTCCTGAAGGCGTTCGTCGCCCATGAAGGCACGTCGACGGGCGACGACGTGACGCTGTACGCGCAGCTGTTTAACGGCGGAACGGCGGTCAGCGACGAAGTGGTGGTCGACCGTTTTTCCATCCCTCACAACGCGGCCAACGGCAGTTTCGTTACCATCCCGTTCAGCAACATCGACGCCGGCGCGGATTGGAGCGCGATCCAGATTCTCTTCAACTGGCGCTATGAGGCGCTCAACCGGACGCCAACCATTAAGCTCGACCCGGCCGTGCCCAGCATCGCTGTGGGCAATCCGCTGCCAACGTCGCCGACCACCGGTATTGGCTTCTGGGCGGGCAACGACAACGGGGTTTACAAGCTGCGCATTGGCGACCCGGCAGGGAGCAACCTGCTCTATGACGGAACCGGGCTAACGCTGTGTAGCGGAACGACGGGCGCGATGATCACACTGAATCCGGCTGCGCAAGCCATTGCGCTGGGCAATCCGCTACCGACAGGCACTCAGACAGGTGGAGCGGGCTTCTGGGTCGGACTGCTGAGCGGCAACACCTACGGACTTCGCATCGGCGGCGCTTACCAGCAAGGGCCACAGTTGCTGTTTGATGGAACGACTAACAGCCTCCAACTTAGAGATAAAGATGGTACAGCAATGCTTTCCTTCGCCGGCAATGGCGAAAGCTACTTCGCCGGGCCGATGACGATTGGCCCAAATGGCGGCATCTGGCAAGGCACGGGCACGGGCGCGTCGTTTGCCAGCCCGAAGAGCGGCTGGAAACTGTGGCGCGACGCCAACAACGCGGGGCGATTTGAGACGTACAACAGCGCCGGCACGCCTCAGATATCGATCAACGCCAACGGCCAGTTGAAGGCCGGGGCCGGCATGGTCACGCTCGACACGGGCGGGCTGACCATCGGTGTCGTGTCAGACCCCACGCCACAAACATCCATCACCTTCAGCGGCCTGGGCGCCATAGACGCCGCTATCATGCCCGACGGCAACGCCTACCGCCAATACCGCTGGTACATCAACAGCATCCACGATGCCAGTAAGAAAGCGGCCACCATCTCCCTGACGACAGATGAAGTCTATGCCCAGGGATTAGATGGCCTCATTACACTTTCGGCCGGCCATGTCAGCCTGACAGCGGCAAGGCTCATAACGGCCGGCCCCAGCCTCTACGTCAGCAAAGGCATCATGTCGGGCTGGACTCAAGGCGACGCCGCCAACCGGGGACAGTTCATCTCCGACCTGGGCGGCGTCCATGACTACGAAGCTCTGGTGTTGCTCGACACCGGCGACATCGCCCACGGCATGACCTCGGTCATCGCCAACACGGCCGCCTACGGGGCGCTCATCAAGTACAGCGCCACGGCAGGCGGCGTAGACCTGCGCGGCTTTGGCGAGGGCTATGTTGGGGCGTGCATCAGTGGCCGGGCGACGCTCGTGACGACCGGCACTAACACCGCCCCGGTTGTCATCGACGGCGCGATTAAGTCCGGAACGGGCATCGCGGCTCTGACAGGCGGTAACCTGTTGACCATCAACAACTACGGCGCAAGCCGGGTCATCGTTAAGCACAACGGCGACATTTACTCCGATTCGACCGCTGGCGTCCTCCTGTTCGACGACCACGACGACGCGGCGCTGTTGCGGGCCCTCAGCTACGAACTCAATCCGGCGGCCGTCATCCGCAATCGCTTCGACGACTTTGTGACCTACCATCGGGGAGACCTGGAAGCGGCGGGCATCGTCGAAGGCACGATGGTGAACCAGACAGCGCTAACCCGCCTGCTGACCGGCGCGATCTGGCAGCTGCACAGCCGCATCGCTGAGTTGGAAGAGCGCCTGGCCCGGCGAGGCGGTTGAGCAATGGTTTTTGGTGAAGAGAGGCCCGGCAGCGAGAGAGGTGGGAGCATGCCCGCGCAACCGCAAAGCCCGACTGTCCCCGACGCGATCCACACTATCCGCCCCCAGCTCCGCGGCTGGGCGGCGCGCCGGCTGCCCGCAGAACACCCTGAACTGGCGGCGGCCGTGCAACGGCTCGTAAAACTCAAAACCAGCCCGGCTACAATCGAATTGGCTCTCTTCTCCGCTACCGGCGACCGGCAGATGGCGAAGTTAGCCCGCTACTATGCGGAAGCGATCATCAACCACAAGGAAACAGCCACATGACGCCCAACGACCTCATCCCGACGCCGCGCTGGCTCCTGGGCCAACTGCTCCAGGTCATCACCGCGCCGACTACCAGCCTCACCCTCAACTTCGCCGGCCACCAGCAACTCGGCCAGCTCATCGCCACGACGACCATGCTGCTGCAACAGCCGGTCGATGAGGCGAGCGCCGGCGCGACGGCAACCCAGGACGAAACGGCATGAGCGACGAGGAGGACTTGCAGATCGCCGCCGACGTGGCCGAGCTGCGGGCAACCATCTACGGCAACCTCATCCGCCAGGAGCCGGGTCTCCTGAAGGACTTTCGCGCGCTGAACGCGGCCGTGGAACAGCTCAAGTGCCAGCAGGCCGAGACGTCGGCGCTGATAACCCTTATCGCCGGCGACGTTCGCAAGCTGGTCACCCGCAGCGATCGGCAGGAGCTGGAGCAGGAGCTGAACCGCAACACGCCCCTATCGCAACTGGCCCACCAGGTCGCCCTCATCATCGCCGTCGGCATCTTCCTGGTAGCCGTATTTGACGCCCGGCGCTACATCCTGGGCGGGAGCATCAGCATGTACACGATCATGCTGGGGTCGCTGGTCATCGCCCTGGGGACGGCGACGCTGGCCAAGAAACAGCCGGGCCGTAAGCGATGATCCACCACGTCAACGCGATCAGCGGTGACGACCGCCACCCGGGGAGCGAAGCGCGCCCGTGGCGGACGCTCCAGCGAGCAGCAAGGGCGGCGCGGGCGGGCGACCGGGTGGTCGTTCATCGGGGGAACTACAACGGCACGACGCGCATTATGGCCGCCGGCACGGAGTGGGAGGCAGCCGAACCGGATGAAACGATCATCAACGGTGAATGGAACAGGCGCGACACGCGCTACGCCCCGGCCGTCCTGAGTATCGAAGCGCCGCGCACCGTCGTCACCGGGTTCACCGTGACGAACGCGCCGGCGCATGGGATCGGGCTGAGGGGAGCGGCGGCCGACGTGCTGATCAAGAGCTGCCGCGTGCACGACTCCGCCCGCAGTGGCATCCGGCTCTTCGGCAAGAACCTAAGCCGGAACGCGACGATCGTGAACTGCACCATCACCGGCTCCGGCCGGGCCGCCCGGCTCAACCCCGCGCTGCACGGCCACGGCATCGAACTGACTTTCGGCCACGGCGTCATGATCGCCAACTGTACCATCGCCGACAACGCCGGAGCAGGCATCCAGGTCCGCCAGGGGGCGAAGAACACTATCCTCCAGGAGAACACGCTGTACGACAACGCCGGGCCGGGGATCGTCATCGGCAACAGCCCGCGAACGGCCGTCGTCGACAACTTCATCTACCTGACGGCCAGGCCCAAAGCCGTCAAAAGACTGCGCCCGGACGGTATCGCCATCGCCGACCTGCCGCGCCCGGGGCAGCGGTACCCGACGACGCGGGGCACGCTCATCCGCGGCAACGTCGTCGCCAACTGCGCGACGCTCCTGCGCATCCACAACGAGCCGGAGCGCAAGCGCACCCTTACGCGCCTGGACGCCCGGACGGTCATTGCCCACAACACCCTGGTTGGCGGCCCGCTCACACGGCGCGGGGTCACCATCGAACCCTACCCTTACGGGACGCACGAACCGGCCGTCTTCCGCGACAACATCATCCATATGGGCCACGCGCCGGCCGGCGCACCCATCGCCAACGAGAACGCCCAACCGATTCTGGTCGCCAGCAACGCCTGGTCGAAGTCCCCGCCGACGGTGTGGGCAAGCAGCAGTGACGCCGGCGAAACCGGTCTACACAACGCGGCCGTCGTTCTCAGCGACCAGCATCCTGAAGAGGACGACTTTGCTCCAGAACCGTGGAGCAGTCTGATTGGCAGAGCTACCGACGAAGCAACCGTCGGCGCGCTGGAACCCCCTACCCTATTCACCCCACAAGGAGAGAATCATGACCCCGGACTATAAGGACCCGCAGTTTATCGTCACAGCCCTGACGGCCATCGCCGCCAACATCGTCGCCATCCTGGTGTACAGGGGCATCCTCAACGCGGAGGAGGCCAACATCTGGCTGGACCTGTTCAAGACCGTTCTGGTACTGGTGGTACCCCTGGCGA
>JAIBAS010000243.1 GCA_019695075.1 Promineifilum sp.
TACGTTGGCGGCCCAGATCCGCGCGGCCTTGCCGGAACTGCCCAACGCCCGCTGGGTGGCCCTGCGCCTGCTGGACGGCGACGAGCGCATCGCCGCCGCGTTGCGCAGCGGCGAACTGGGCCAGCTGGCCGCCCGTCAGCAGGCCCCGGAGGGAGCCGTATGAGCACCGTCCCGATGAGCATCGACCCGCGTGCGCAAGGCGCGGCTTCGCCCGCCGGCCCACCGACGGCCGACGACATCCTGCGCGCCGCCGAAGGGCTGCGCTGGAACATCGGCGGCGGCTTCCACGAGCAACTCATGGAGGACATCTACACCGACGCCGCCCGCCTGGCCGACCGGTCAGTAACCCGGCCCGGCGAGCAGCCTCGCTTCGACCTCGACCGGGCCATCGACCGGGTCGTCACCAGCCGGCGGTGGGGCTTCCCGTTGATGATCCTCCTGTTCGCCATCGTCTTCTGGATCACCATCGTCGGGGCCAATATCCCGTCGCGCTGGCTGTCGTTCGTCCTCATCGACACGGTTTACCCCTGGCTGCATACGGCCGCGGCGGCGGTAGGCTTGCCGTGGTGGCTGTCGGGCCTGCTCATCGACGGCATGTACCTG
This sequence comes from Promineifilum sp., assembly GCA_019695075.1. Lineage (GTDB taxonomy): Bacteria > Chloroflexota > Anaerolineae > Promineifilales > Promineifilaceae > Promineifilum. The sequence goes on from JAIBAS010000243.1 coordinate 604, forward strand.
GCCACGGCCTGGGTCGTCAGCGTCATGCTGCCACCGATGGCCATCTTCTTCCCCCTGTTCACGCTGCTGGAGGACTTCGGCTATCTGCCGCGCGTGGCCTTCAACCTCGACAACGCCTTCAAGCGCTCCGGCGCGCACGGCCGGCAGGCGCTGAGCATGATGATGGGCTTCGGCTGCAACGCCGCCGGCGTCGTGGCCACGCGGGTCATCGACAGCCCGCGCGAACGGCTGATCGCCATGCTGACCAACAACTTCGCCCTGTGCAACGGCCGCTGGCCGACGCAGATCCTCATCGCCACGCTGTTTCTGGGCAGCCTCGTGCCCGCCTACCTGGCCGGCCTCCTCTCGGCGCTGGCTGTCGTCGGCGTGGCCGTGCTGGGCGTGGCCCTGACTTTCGTCGCGTCGTGGTTCCTCTCGCGGACGATGCTGCGCGGCGAGGTATCGACCTTTAGCCTGGAACTGCCGCCCTACCGGCCGCCGCGCATCCGCCAGACCATCGCCACGTCGCTCATCGACCGGACGATCTACGTTCTCTGGCGAGCCGTCGTCTTCGCCATGCCCGCCGGGGCGGTCATCTGGCTGATCGCCAACGTGACCGTAGCCGGGCAGCCCGTGGCCGCTTACTTGGTGGGCTGGCTGAACCCCGTCGGCGTGCTGCTGGGGCTGAACGGCGTCATCCTGCTGGCCTACGTCGTCGCCATCCCGGCCAACGAGATCGTCATCCCCACGGTGCTGATGCTGACCGTACTGCTGAGCGGCGGGGGCGGCGACGCCGGCGTGCTGGTTCCGGCGCAGGCGAACGCGGCGACGCTGGCCGTGCTGCGGGCAGGCGGCTGGACGACGCTGACGGCCGTCAACCTGATGCTCTTCAGCCTGCTACACAACCCCTGCTCGACGACAATCTACACCATCTACAAGGAATCGGGCAGCAAGAAGTGGGCCGTCGTCAGCGCGCTGCTGCCGCTGGCGCTGGGGGTGCTCGTCACGTTTGTGGTGGCGCAGGTTTGGCGGCTAGTGGCGTAGACGACGCCGTCATACTTGCTTGTTCAGGCGCGAACTGGCCGGGGCTGGATTGTGCGTTGTGGTTTCAATCGTCAAGTGGTTCCACTGTGAGGGCGATGGCATTTAATGTCGAACGCATTAACTCGGAGAGTTCCCCAGGGCCGTCAGCATGCAAGATGACGACTACGTCGTCGTTCAGTTCAATGACAATTGTGTAGTATTGATAGTTTGAAGAGAAGGATGCTTCTTCAAAATAATATGCCCCCGCTCTACCGGAAACGGTGGTCCTGGTAATCGGCCCAATCGAGTAGTCGCTTGGATTCAGGGAAGGGTTTTTGATGATACTGGCAATTTGGTAGGCCGATTTTGGAAATATTCGGCTGCTTATTCCCAATCCAAATCGACGCGACATCGTCCAAATATGGTAGTGCGCTTCATCGAATGAAAATGTTGCATGAGGGTCAGACGTTAAAATAAGGTAGGGTTCTCCTTCAACGACCTGCCAGCCTGTTGGCATCCCAAATGATATGCCATATTCCGCGCTCTCAAACGTTTCCAGTTGCTCCAAATCGAGATCCGTTGTTAGCGGCTGCTCACTCGGTTGTGGTTGGCAGGACAGGGCGCCAAACACGAGCAACAACACAACAAGGTTCTTTTTCAGCGTTTTCTTCATTGGGTGGTTATCCTGTCATTGGGGCGTTTTAGCTTCCAAACGTGCCTGCACATCAGCCGCTTCTTCACAGCCCAATATTGAGACTCGCGCCGGCACGATGGCCATGAGGCGTTGACTCGATAGTCTTATATGGCGTTGTCTCCATTACTAACTGACGACGGTGCGTAAGCTGACGTGGCCACGACTATGGCCAGGGCCAAAGCACTTGTGGCGTGTGCAAACACAGTTCTGTCCCTTCAGTGCTAAAACGGTCGTAGAACTCCCCAAGCGTCATCCCAGTGGCGCTTTCCAGGTCAATGTCATCGGTAACGATAGTCGTGCTCATTCCGATGGCCATGGCGTCGACATAGCCGAGCCGAAGCTCTGGATTCCAGGCCAGCAGACGCAGGGAGCCGCCCGCGTTTGGAATGCAGCCGACGACATCTTCTTTGTCCAGGACGCCCTGCCCGCCATAGTGGATAAGGATTCCCTCCCCCGAATATAAGAGCGCTATAACAAAGCCCAGGTAGCCCTCTCGTGGCGCGCGGGCTGTTTGGAGCCAGACCTCATCGGGCATACCATACTCCTTCAGCACCGCAGCCGGAGTGAAGCGCGAACCAGTCTGCCCAAGCGCGCTGATCAACTGCACCGTGCCGTCCCATACGGCAAAGTCGTTGGCCACGGGCCGCGTCGATACTCGTTCAGGTACTACCAGATAGGCTGTATAGTAAGTGTACCCATCCCGCTCATAGGGCGCGACTTGGAGAGCATGTGATTCGAGGAATACCCTGGCGGAATCCCAATCCGTTGTGCCCGGCACGATCCCCCACCAGCAAGGCAAGCGACAATTTCCATAGGATTGCAGCATCTGCTCCGGGAAACCAGTCCTATCGGGCGTTACCATCTCGCCAACCACAGTTGTGGCCACAGCCGTGGCCACAGCCGTGGTAGGTGTTGGGGCTACGTGCGTCAATGCCGGCAACGGATACTGTGCGCCCGATGTTGGGGCAGGCATCGCCGGCGTCAAATCGGGAGTGGACAGCGAAGGCTCGGTCTTGGAGCCTGTGCCCGCGCCACAGCCAGCCCCCAAGAGGCAGATGATTGCCAGCACAACGAGCCATCGCCGGCAAGGTTTGGGCCTCATTCAAGCGTCCCTGACAACATAGAGGTCACTTGAATGGATCGAAGCTGGCAACGACACGGTTGAAATCTTCTGTGTAGCGGTCGAATTCTGACGCCGTGGCTTGGAGTGTAATGACAATCATATCCGAGTCTCGTGCGATATATACATCCTCAAATAGATAGCGTTCATTTCCATAGCGCCGACGCAGTATAGACGTTCCCTGCATAGTCTCCTCCCCAAAATCAATCTCTTGCAGGGCTGTTTCGCCACGACCTGTCATTATCTCATTACCTTCATTAATCAAGCTCATCCCCCATTGAGCAACATTCTGCGGGGTTGGTTGACGAGCTTCTTTCTGTGAAACGAAAATCCTAAAGGCCCCCAACAAAGAGTCATAGAGTTCCAGCTTTACCTCTGTGGCTCCTCTAAAGCCTTGCTGACCATATACTCTGGCAGTCCATTTGTTAGGATGCTCAACTGAGAAACCATACTCTTCGTTAAAGCTGCGAATCCACTCAGTTTCCTGTGTGACTGGAGTAGGTTTCCGTAGCAGGGCAATCGCTACGAGCGACCATAGCAACGCAAACACGAATAGGATAGGCCAGACAACTAATAGAGACTTATGTTTCATCGTTTAGCGAATATCCGTTACCTCGAACAAGAATCAAGGTGCAGATACACTCTACGATAGGTCCAGGCCTGAAAACAATCACCCTAAGGTGTGTATGCTAATTAGCGCGTTGGCCACGCCCGCCCCGGGCTGAAGCCGCGGGGCTAGTCAGCAGCGGCCCCTGAACGGGCCTTTTAGAGCAGAACGAGCGTTGCCTTAGCCGGCCTCGGCCGGCGTTGTTGACTAGGGTGTGTATGCAAAGTAACGTTGGCCACGCCCGCCCCGGGCTAAAGCCGCGGGGCTAGTCAGCAGCGGCCCCTGAACGGGCCTTTTAGAGCAGAACGAGCGTTGCCTTAGCCGGCCTCGGCCGGCGTTGTTGACTAGCCCGGTTGCCTTTAGGCCCGGGCGGTCGGGTCGAACAAACCGCCTCACTACTTTGCATACACGCCCTAGTCCCCAGCCGCCAACGCCGGCATCCCCGTATAGCGCTCGCAGCCGGCGCACTTGGCCGGTAGACGCCCCTCGGCCCGCACCAGCACCACCCAGCAGGCCAGTGACGGCTGCTGATAGGCGGGGCAACGGGCGCGCGTGGCTTCGTCGCAGTTCTTGAAGATCCAGCAGGGGACGTTGAGCGCCGCGGCCGTAAGCCCGGCCGCCCGAACGGAAGAGGGCACGACCGGCAGGGGAATCGGCGGCGCGGTCTCGGCCGTCTTCTCCTCCGCCTCCCAGTGGCCGGCCAGCTTGTTCATGGCGTAGCCGATGGCGATCATCAGCGCGATCGGCAACACGAAACGCAGCGCGAAGAGCGCCGCCATGACTGCCACCGCCTGGAACTCGTTCATTGCCGTCTCCCGGAGCGGGTTCCTGGCCCGGCCGATCACGCGCGATCGGCCGGTTCCAGGCTCGGCTCCTGACTGTAGGATACGGCCAAACGGCCCCGCCTGTCTATTGGGTAGGCGTAGTATTTCGCTATGGGGAAAGCGACCCAGTCCGCGCCCGGCGCGCTACTCGTCCAGCCCGATCAGCCCCTTGCGCAGGGCATACTTGACCAGATCGACGCGGTTGTGGAGGTTCAGCTTGCGCATGATGTTCTCGCGGTGGCGATCGACGGTCTTGGCGCTGATGACCAGCCGGTCGGCGATCTCGTTGTTGCTGTAACCCTCGGCGATGAGCGTCAGCACTTCCTGCTCGCGCGGCGTCAGTTCGTCGTTCGGGGCGTCGCCCTCGCCGGCGGGGCCGCGCTGCAAGTAGTCGCGCACCAGCCGCCCGGCCAGCGACGGGTAGAGGAAGACCTCGCCCCGGCCGGCGGCGCGGATGGCCGACACCAGTTCGTCCGGCGCGGCCCGCTTGGGCACGTAGCCCGACGCCCCGGCGCGCAACATCTCGAAGAAGTACTGGTCGTCCTCGTACATCGTCAGGGCCAGCACGGCCGTCGCCGGCGCTTCGGCCTTGATGCGGCGCGTGGCCTCGATGCCGTTCATGCCCGGCATCTCGATGTCCATCAGTACCACGTCGGGGGCCAGTTCGACGGCGCGCTGGACGGCCTCGCGCCCCGTCTCGGCCTCGCCGATGATGACCATGTCGGGTTGGGCTTGCAGCAACATGCGCAGACCGGAGCGGACGACGGCGTGGTCGTCGGCCAGCAACAGGCGGATTTCATTGGCCATCGGATGCCTCCCGGAAGGGGTTGGGAACGGCGACGCGCACGGTTGTGCCCTCGCCAGGGCGCGACTGGATTTCGGCCGTGCCGCCCACCAGCGAGGCGCGCTCGGCGATGCCCAGCAGCCCCCAGGCGGCCCGGCCGTCGCTGCCGGCCAGCGCCGCGGCCACGTCGAAGCCGCGGCCGTCGTCGTCAATTGACAGGCGCACGTCGCGCTCGCCGAAGACGATCTGCACCAGGACGCTGCCGGCCGCGGCGTGGCGGACGACGTTGGTCAGCGACTCCTGGACGATGCGGAAGACGGTCGTCTCGATGTCGGGCTTCAGGCGGACGCTCTTGCCCTGGACGAGCAGCTGCGTCTGGATGCCGGTGCGCTCCTCAAAGGCGCGCATGTGGCCGCGCAGGGCGGGCAGCAGGCCCAGGTTGTCGAGGATCGACGGGCGCAGGTCGGCGATGACGTTGTGGACTTCCTGCAAGACCTGGGCGTTCATGGCCTTCATGTCGGCCAACTGTTGGCGCACGGCCTCAGGGTCGCTGTCGAGCCGGTCGGCGGCCGCGGCCAGGCCCAGGCCGATGGCCGTCAGCGTCTGGCCCGTGCCGTCGTGGAGTTCGCGGGCGATGCGCTGCCGCTCGGCCTCCTGGGCCGAGACGACGCGGTGGAGCAGTTCGCCGCGCTGCCTGTCGCTCTGCTGCACTTCCTCATAGAGGGTGGCGTTGTCGATGGCCACGCTGAGCTGGTCGGCGATGGCCTGGGCCAGGGCCACGTCGCGCAGGCTGAACGGCGGCGCGCCGTAGAGCGTGCAGAAGACCAGGCTGCCATAGACGCGCCCGCGGCCGGTCAGGGGCATGGCCATCGTGTGGCCGCCGGGGACGGCGGGGCCGCCGGAGTCGTGCGCGCCCGCACTGGCCGGAGCCGGCGTTGCCGCCGGGCCGTCGGCCGGCGGCGCGCCGGCAAAGGCCGCTTC
>JAIBAS010000614.1 GCA_019695075.1 Promineifilum sp.
GCCGCCCTCCCGCCCGCTGGCACTAACGTGTCGTCCACATCCGCCTCACGGTAGATGCTGATGACGTCCTGATACAGGCGCGAGTCCAGCCAGCGCTTCAGCGTCCCGCCGTTGAGCAGCGGCACGCTCGTCAGCCCGCTCTTCGTGCTGTGGCGGTCAATGTTCAGCCGCTGCTGCACCTCGTCCAGCACGGTGTACTTGAGGTAGCGGTAGAGCGGGGGGGACTGGAGCAGGTTCAGGCAGTAGCCGTGGATGGTGCCGACGAACATGTCGCCCAGCCCCTGGCTGCTGCCCAGCGTCTCGCGCGCCAGCCGGTCAATGCGGTCCTTCAGCTCCCCCGCCGCCTTCTCCGTAAACGTGAAGGCCACGACGGCCGACGGCGGCACGTCCTGCTGCAAAATGCGCACGATGCGCGCCGAAATCACCTGCGTCTTGCCCGAACCGGCGCAGGCGATGATCTGCAAGTTGCGGTCAATTGTCTCAATGGCCAGACGTTGCGCGGCCGTGTAATCCATGCCGACCTCCCTGTCGCCCCGCGACGAGGCGACGGACGAGACGGCTTCCCTTCTTGCAAGTAGCGACAGACTCATGCCCTGGCGATTGGCCAGGTACCGAACAGTATACCGGCCCGGTGCACGACTGCCATGTGATGGTTGTCACCTGAACACATGAAGATGATCACTTACCGCGCTGCTCCACAGCTCAGACTCGTGACACACCCTATCAGTAGCGCCATCCCGTCACAAACCCCAGATTCTCCGCTATCTGCACCTGTGGCGAAATTGTGTCGTAAAGCGTTGCTTCAAACCGGCCGCGCGCCACCGCTCGCAACTCCTCCAGCGAACTCACCTTGAAGAGCAAAGTATAGTCCTCCACCAACCTCGCTCGCGCGGCCGTCGCCGTCACCTGCAGCGCCTCATACTGCAACCGGGCAAAGTCCCCGAAGTACCGCCCCAGCTCCGGCACCCGGTCGCCCTTGGCCGAGTTGATATTCGTCGTCGTCGGCACGATGTTCCACAATAAGTCGTGAGCCACGTAGCTCCACGGCAGAAAGTGGTCAAGCGAGTACGCCCCACGGCCGACCAGTGTCCCTGAGTAGACACACGGCCGCGGCCCCAGCGCTTCCAGCGCCGCGTCCCAGTAGCGCCTGGCCCGGCTCAAGTCCCGCACCCCTGGCTCAAAGAGCTTTGCCGCCAGGTTCGGCACGTTCGGGTTGTTCTTCTGCACGTACAGCAGCAGGTTCCACAGGCAGAAGTCCTTGAGGATGTGGGCGTGCGCCCTGAAGTAGCCATACCAGCCGGGGTGAAACTCAATCGCCAGCCGCCCAGCATCGGCCACAAACCGGTACAGGCACGGCCGCTCGCCATCGGCGAACGCCTCGTCCGCCAGCCGCTCGATGAGCCGGTTCTTTTCAGTGTCCTTCCTGCCGCGCAGTTCGGCCTCAAAGAACGGTGCGAGGAACCGCCGCGGCACATACACGCCCAGGTTACGAATCTGCCCACCGACGGCCGACCGTCCGTCGTGCATCTCCTCCAGAGTTGCCCGTCGCACGACCGCCGGCCGCTCGTGCGGCGCCAGCCCCCGTGCCTCACGCAGCCGCAGTGGAATGTCGTTCAACTGGTCCTGCTTGCCCAGCGACAGGCGGAACATGTTCGCTGGGTACCAGGCGAGGGCCACCATCTCGGCCAGCAGCTCGTCGACCGGCATGAGCCGGCCACGGTCATTCTGTGCCCGCTCCAGCATGGCTAGGAACCAGTAGAATTTGTAGGAGTTGGTGACCTGAGCGAAGACGGCCGCCAGCCGCTGCACCGGCAATTCGGCTGACAGTGGCAGGTATACGGGCACGGGCGAGCCTAACATAACAGTGAGGAGGATATCAAGCCCGCGACTTGTGCTGGATCGTAGTGCCACTCGGTCACTCTGTCAATTGCGGGCCCCGCTCCTATTAAGTGCTCTTTCGCCTCGCCATCTTTCACTCAATCTAAAATGAAGCCACTCAATCAGCTGCCCTTTCTGTGATTTAAGTATGCGCCTGAAGCACTCCTAATCCATCAGAGTTCCCCTGCCCCTGATTACCGGGTAACCAAGGAGATCATTCTCGAAGACAATCTTCTGATCCTGCCAACCATTCTCGCCGATCTTGATCCAACTCTCCCCATCGGGCACTCCTTGGGTACCATCCACATTGAGACAAGGAATATAGCCCACCCACACTTCCCTCGTATTCTCTATAGAGAGAAGCACCTGATCTGTGACTAGAATCTCCTCCTCCAGTTCGAATGTACAAAGAGCAGACCCAACACATGTTCCGATTGGCGAGCTTGCCAAGAGAGACAGTTCAAGAGTCGGGGATGCTGAAGACACTTGGTAGACATTCGCCCGGCCCTCCAGGTAGGGTGTGTTCCAGAAATCATAAGAGCCAACTGAAACCAAAACCTGATCCAGTAAAACGGGCTGTGGGAGATCGTATACCAGTCCAACCTCAAACGTGTTTTCAGTCGAGCAAATCACAGTACCACCGAAGTTGCCATTGTCTTTCTGTAGCACGATTGGCTCTGGCGTGCTTGTGGGTGTCTGGGTCGGTGTCGCTGTCGGGGTTGCCGTTGGTGTCACAGTTGGCGTTGCTGTCGGTGTAGATGTTGCTGTTGAGGTCGGAGGAGTAGTTGGCGTGGCTGTAGCTGTGGCAGTGTCCGTTGGAACGGTGGTCAATGTCGCCGTCGCGGTAGGCACCGGTGTTGGTCCGGCCCGGTCACTCAGTATAAGTGGTATCCACTGGGAATAGGATGCTGTCAACTCATCTATGTGAAGAACATTGCCGCTATCCGGCAAAGTACCCGCTGCATGAATCAAGAAGGCTCCGCTAATGAAAAGTGCGAAGACCAATACTCCGGCAATTACCTTGACGAGTCTCGTGTTTACCACTGATTCCCCCTTATATAAGGCTGTAATCTTAGCAGTTACGGCAGTTCGCCTATGATCTGTAAACCGTCAACTGCTCCATTGAATCCCACGAGGTTGCCGCTCCAATATGGCCCGCTAATCTTCTTGCTCACCATGTCAAAGGCATAAACCTTCGATGGTTGCCCGGCAACGCCGTCGGCGTTAAACGTTCCTTTCGTCGTGAAGTAAACGATGAGGCCATCATCCGTGGCGCTGATGCTGACAATAGCACCACCGGGCAGTCCCTCAGCCGAGCCGTCGATCACCTTGTGCCACAACCCAGCGGTGTTCGCCCCCACGTGCCACTGACAGAACCCGAGGACGTCCTCGCCACCAAACGGTAGGTTGCCCCCATTAGCGTCTTCAACAGACCCACCTGCAATGGTACTGATTAGAAGGTAGTTCTTGCAGTTATCACCAATAGGCGAGATGCGACCGGGCAGCACCGCAAGCGCGTCAATCTTCTCGCCGGCGGTGGTAAGACCCTCGTCGGATCCGTCGAAGAACATGGAGTAAGTTGCTCCATCGTAGGCAACGATGTCATGCACGGCAACCGGGCCGCTGACTCCTGGAACAGTGAGACTTTGCGCGAAGTTGAGATAGACGTTTTGCTCAGAAACGTCTGGCACCTCAAAAGCGTTGATATTGGCCTTGGGTAAGGAAGCGGCCTTGCCAGAATAGAAGAGTGACCACTGGGCACTATCCCACCGCAAGATGTCGCCCACGTTGTACGCCATCCCATTGGAAATAGTGCCGGCGGCGACCGCTGAGATGAGGATGTTCAGCGGTGTGGGTACAACCGGCTGCCAGTCAGGCTCGGAGTCATCCATTCCGTGATTTGTTATGCGGATACTGCTTGTCCCGCTCGCGTCAGCAGTATATACATCCCAACCCCCAAGAGCGGAATTGACAGCATACGAAAACTTCAAGCCATCTGGTGACCACACGGGCGCATGTTCATGAAGCGAAGGCGTGTTTGTCAGATTGACGACATTCGAAGTTCCGATGTCCTGATAGAAGATGTCAACCTGGTTATCGGAGTGGTGACCTTGAAACAAGATCTTGCTCCCATCCGGTGACCAGTCTGGAGACAAAGCTTCATTCGTAAAGTTGGTAAGCTGAGTTTGTTCGCCTCCTATAGACGGCATCGTGAAGATCTGGGTGCGGTCACTTATCATCCTCGTAAAAGCAATGGTGCTGCCGTCTGGCGACCACACGGGGTGCTCCTCTGCCCCCATGCTTTGAGTAAGCCGCGTCTGGTCTGTGCCGTCTGCGTTCATCGTATAAAGCTCAGCGTTCCCATCACGATAGCTTATAAAAACGATACGTTGGCCATCGGGAGACCAAGAAGGCCAGTGATCACCGAACGCCTTGTTCGTCAGGCGTACGACGCGGGTCCCATCGGACTTCATTGTGTAGATTTCTTCTGGCCCTCCCTGCCTATCACTTGCGAAGACGATCTTGGTGCCGTCTGGAGACCACGATGGAGAGGAGTCCTGCCTTGTATTATTGGTCAGGTTGACAACATCGGACCCATCGGCGTTCGCCACATAGATATCATTGTCCCCGTCTCGAAGACTTGTGAAGACAATCTTCCCATTCTCTCCAGGAAACGCCGCTTCGACCGAGGGCAATCGACTTGTGGCGGCCACGAGAACGACTGCCGCAATAGCCAGCAGGAAAACTACTCGATACGAAGAGCGAGCGAACAGAGCGCAGATGTTCTGATAGGAAGCACGGCGTGTCATCGGATCCTCACATTGAACATCACATTGAACACAATAAGCAAAAGACCAAGCAACCGATTGCCTGAATTGACAGGAAACCCATCTGGCGAGGCTTTCACTCAGATTCCGACAGGTTAACATATCGTAGCACACACCTCACGTGACAATTGTCACTTATTGTGGCGATGAATTGTACTTTGTGCGTGGACAGTCAATGCTTGGCGCGTTTGCCCCTCCGACGCATCTTTAGCTTCTCTCCGATATCAAGCCACGTCTCGGCCGCTTGCAACCCTGCCAGCACCAGAGCTATCACCCCGCTTACAATCGCCACCACCTGCACGGCCGTCTCCAGGTTCACGTTTTCCATGGTCGCCTCCGTCCCCCAATCTCAACGCCCATTATGGCGGAGGGGGAAGGTGTGGGGCCAGTCAATTTCCGTCACATCGGCCGCGGCCCGTAACTCGTGCGAAAGAGATGACGATCGTCACTATGAACCCGATATTTCAATCTTGTATACTGCAGTAGCTGTCCAATCGTGCCTGTGCCTGGCCCCGTTTTTTTGGTGTCACGCTCAGTTTGGGTTCATTAGGAGGATGATATGGCCCGCCGCTTTCTGCTACCGCTCTTTCTCGTTCTTCTCTTCGCCTTACTGATAGCCGGCTTCCCCGACAACCATGCCGCAGCCCAGGACGGGTCAATCATCTCGCCTACACCGTCAGCAACAAGGGTTGCCAGCCCGGATTTATTGACGGAGCCTCCTCTCTTAACCTCAGCCGCTTCTCTCAACGTGGAGTTCGTCGGTCAGCACGTCTCAGGAGTATTCTTCGAGAATGTCACTGTCGACGGAGACTATGCCTACCTTGTCGATGCAGGGACTGGCCTTCACATCTACGATGTGTCGAATCCCGCTGCTCCGGACAGGATTAAGCTAGTAAACACACCGGGGCATAGCAATGACGTCGCGGTAGCTGGGGGCTACGCCTATCTTGCTCATGAACCCGGTATACGGGTGTTTGACGTCAGCGATCCCAGCAATTCGTTTGAAGTGGGATCAAGCGAAGTCCCAACTTACGCGCAAAGCATAGCCCTTCAAGGCGCCTCCGCCTTTATGATAGGCGGAGGTGGTTTGTCAGTCATCGACATCACGGATCCCGCTTCGCCAGAACAGGTCGGGCACGTTCCCGTGTATGCTGAAAGTGTTGTGGTGTCGGGTGACTTCGCCTATGTGTCCGGCGGCTCCTCTGGTAGCTTTTACATATTCAATGTTGCTACTCCAGCAAATCCGTTCATTGTTGGCTCCGATTATGTGGCGCCAGGTGCGTGGGACATTGCTGTGAGCAACAACTACGCCTACGTAACTTCAACCAGGGAAGGTCTGTTGGCATTCGATGTCAGCGACCCGGCTAACCCTGTACATGTCGCCACGCATGACACACCGGGGGTCGCCAACGGTGTTGCCGTCTCCGGGAATTACGCCTATGTTGCTGATATGGAAGCTGGCGTGCGCGTCCTGGACATCTCCAATCCGGCAAATCCGACCGAAGTTGGTTTCTACGACACTCCCGGTAGTGCCAACCGTTTGACCGTTTCCGGGGACTACATATTCGTCGCCGATAGCCTTGGAGGTCTGCTGATTCTGCGTTTTACAGGCGCAGAATTACCTGACCAGCAACTGGCAAATCGTTACGCCCCCATTGTGCGCATGCATGTTGAGGACAAAATGATCCCGATGGGCGTGGATATGGCTCTTGACTACGCCACTTGCCTCAAGCGACAGCCAGATCGTACCGCCGACTGCGAGACCTCAAATGTGACCCTCTCGCTGCTGGCCTCGGATATATGGCGGAACGACACAAACGCCTACATCGACTTCATGGGCAATCCGACCGGCATCGGTTCTGGCAGCTCGCAGGATCTCTACGAGAATTATATTATGGACCGGGCTA
>JAIBAS010000388.1 GCA_019695075.1 Promineifilum sp.
CCCGCGCCATGGCCGCCCACGGGGCCGACCCGAAGTACTTCCGCGCCGCCCGGCCGCTGGGCCACGACGAGCCGCTGGACGTGCCCATCCCCGCCCCGCCGCCGCCGCCGCGGGCCACGCTCATCGCCACCGACGGCTCGCAGATCCTGCCCGACCGCCACGCGCCCTTCCTCTACTATCTGATCAACATCGGCGCGATCATCTACGCCCACGGCGAACCGGCCGCGCCCGGCATCGTCTCGCTGCCGTCCATCTTCTACCCCACCATTGAAGATGACCTGACCGACGATAGCCCCGGCTTCAACAAAAGCGAGGTCACCATCGCCCGCGACCGGCGCGAGATCGAGACGCTGGCCGCCCTGACCCTCAGCATGCAGGGCCAACCCGCGCGGACGCTGGCCCTGCTCGACCAGCGGCTGCTCTACTGGCCCTTCGTCGGCGAGCAGAACAAGACCGAGGAAGCCGTCTTCGCCTGGACAGCAGCCATGACCCAGATCTACGAGACGGGCGCGCTGCTGGCCGGCTACATCGACCGGCCGGGCAAGGCCTCGGTCGTCACGCTGCTGCAAACGCTGCTCGACGACGACACCGTCAATCTGAAGGAACTCGGCCGGCGGCCGGCGGCCGGCGAACTGACCGACGCCGACCTCTACGCCACGCTGCTCGGCCCCGGCGAGCGCAGCCCCGTCTTCGTCGATGTCTCCCCGGCCAACAGCCGCTTCGCCGAGGAAAATCCGCTGATCGAGGTGTGCTTCTTCTACCTGAATCCAGGTTCCAGGTTCCAGGGATTAGGGGCTAGGGGTCAGGGGCTAGGGGCTAGGGAAGAGGATTCTTCTCTAGCCCCTAATCCCTACCCCCTAACCCCTAACCTCGCCCGCGCCATCGCCCGCGTAGACATCCCGCGCTGGGTGGCCGAAGACCCGGCGGCGGTGGCGTTCGTCCACGGGCTGATCTATGACCAGTGCCAGCTGATGGGCGACTACCCCTACGTGCTGGCGCGGGCGGACGAGTTGGCCGTCGTCGGCCGCCACGACGAAATGAATCTGAACGCGATGATCGACGGCTACATGCAACGGCTGGGCGTGCCCGACGGGCTGCTGGCCGCCAAGGCCGACAGCAAGGGCATCGCCCGCGCCGGGCGCACGCGGCATGAGTTCCGGCTCGGGATATGAGAAAACAGCTCACGCAAAGGCACAAAGCAAGCAAAGGCGCAAAGCAAGAAAAGAGAAAGAGGATGTTGTCTTCTTTTCTTGCTTTGCGCCTTTGTCCCTTTGCGCCTTTGCGTGAGGTCTTCTTCATTGAATAGAGGCAGACATGGAACTATTCTCAGCGCAGGAAAAAGGCGACGTGGGCCGGGTGCTGCGGGCGGGCACGCAGGGCTTCACCATTGGCTGCCAGGTGCGGCAGCTGTCCGGGCCGTCGTTCGGCTGCCTGGTCAAGGCCCAGCCGGCCGACGCGCGCGAGGCCATCTTCGGCCTGATCTACAACATGAACGTCGATGACGACCCGCTCGTGCGCCGGCTCATCCTGGCCGACAGCCAGCCGGAGGCGGTCATCAACGATCAGCGCCAGAACCGGCTGCTGCCCATCGAGATGAACGTCCTGGCCGTCGGCTATTGCCGCGACGGCCGTTTCTTCCACGGCCTGCCGCCCCGGCCGCCGCTCAACCTTGACCCGGTGGTGCTCTGCGACGAGAACGAGATCCGGCGCTTCACCCGGCGCCTCGGCTATCTGCGCCTCATCCTGCGCAGCGCCGACCTGGGCGTGCCCGTCGATCAGCTGCTCGTGGCCCACGTGCAGGATGTCTACCGCCTGCGCCACCACGACGCCGATTGGGCCATGGCCGCCGTCCGCGAGATCATCGAACTGCTGCGCAACAATTACGAGACACTCGTGCCCGTGCTGGAAGCCCTGGGCGAGGCGCTGCCGGAACTGGACGGCGTGCCCGGCGCGGCGGGAGGCTTCTGATGCTGCCAACGCTGCCCGACCCCAACTCCCAGCCCACCAGCGAGCCGCTCGGCTACGTCGTCGGCGGCGGCCTGAAGGAGGGCTTCCGCATCCGCCTGACCGTGCCGGCCGACAGCGTGCAGGAGGGCAGCTTTGTCGTCTGCGAGAGCGGCCACTTCCGCTACTATGGCCTGGTGACTGACCTGCAACTGGGCAGCACCGACCCCCGCTTCGCCGACGAGCAATCCGACCGGCTGCCCGTCAGCCTGCGCCAGGCGCTCTACGGCAAGACGCTCTACACGACGTTGGCCGTCTACCCGACGCTGATGCTCGACCTGGGGCCAGACCTGACCGCGCCGGAGCGAGCCGAGTGGCAGGCGCGCGTCGACCGCGGCGAGGAGAACCCCGGCCCGCGGCCGGTGAAAACCGTGCCCGCCCACCACGCGCCGGTGCGCCCGGCCGACGCCGCCGACGTGGCCGCCATCTTCGGCGAGGAAGGCGGGGCCAACTTCGTCGTCGGCCACACCATCGAGCAGGGCTACCCCGTCTGCCTCGACCTGGCCCGCTTCGTCAAGCGCAGCAGCGGCATCTTCGGCGCGACGGGCACGGGCAAGAGCTTCCTGACGCGCATGGTGCTGGCCGGGCTGATGAAGGCCGACGTGGCCGCGGCGCTGGTCTTCGACATGCACAACGAGTACGGCTACGACGACCGCGACGCCGACCGCGACACGACCGTCCGCGGCCTGAAAGCCATGTTCGGCCAGAAGGCGCAGATCGCCGGGCTGGGCAAGAGCACGCGCGTCCGCGGCGCGTCGCCCGATTTCACCCTGGAGCTTTCGACGCGCGACTTCGGCACGGCTGACATCCTGCTGCTGTCCGAAGCGCTGGACCTGAACGAGACGGCGGCGGTGACGCTCAGCGCCCTGGAGCGCGCCTTCCAACGCGACTGGTTCGCCGCGTTCATGGCTCTGAAACCGGGCGCGGTCATCGAGGACGAGTCCGGCAAGAAGGTTCCGGCGGGCGATTCCGTCGCCTACTGGGCCAACGGCCACAACATCCACCCCGCCGCGGCCGAATCGCTGCACCGCAAGCTGCAACCCATCTTCAACCGCGCCTACGTCGTCGAACGGCCGGCGGCCGACGCCGTTAAGGCCATCGTCGATCAGCTAGAGAACGGCCGCCACGTCATCCTCAGCTTCGGTGAGTACGACAGCGAACTCGACTACATGCTCGTCTCTAACGTCCTGACGCGGCGCATCCGCCAGCAGTGGGTGGACAAGACCGAGCGCCACAAGAGCTTCGGCGAGGCCCCGCCGCGGCCACTGGTCATCGCCATCGAGGAGGCCCACAAGCTGCTCAGCCCCGCCATCGCCGGGCAGACCGCCTTCGGCACCATCGCCCGCGAACTGCGCAAGTACAACGTGACCCTACTCATCGTCGATCAGCGGCCGTCGGGCATCGACGACGAGGTCATGTCGCAGTTGGGCACGCGCGTCACCGGCTGGCTGGGCGACGAGGACGACATCCGCGCCGTGCTCAGTGGCCTGGCCGGGCGCGAGCAACTGCGCGGCATGCTGGCTCGCCTGCAGGAGAAGGAAGAGGTACTGCTGCTGGGCTGGGGCGTCAAGATGCCCATCCCCATCCGCTCGCGCCGCTACGACGGGCAGTTCTACGACGACATGCGCGGGCGAACCTCGGCGCCGCTGCCGGCCGAGCGCTACACGTTGCAGCGGGCCAATGATGACCTGTTCTAGCCGTTGCCCTTTCTCCGGCGCTGTGATACGATCCTGAGCATTATCCTTCATTCATTTATCGTATTCGCAGGTCTGATTCATTCCGCCTTCGTCATGGTTACTCTCGTCAGTAGGCTCCTTTTCTTCGGGCTAGTCGTCGGCGACTGTCCCCGCTTCGCCATGCAGTAACCCGCCACGTGGTGCGGCCGCCTCAGGCCCTGCGAGCGCCGGTCATCCGACGGCCGGCCCGATCTTGAATGGTGGATGTCCGCGTGGCATTCACCGTTTTTGTTTCTGGTGGGGCTGCGGCCCAGCCGCTTTCATCGCTGACTGATTATCTGGAACGGAGTGATTGAAATCATCATGCATACTCGTATCGAATTCATCTCGCGGCTGGTCGGCGCGGTGGTGCTGGGCACGGCGCTGGCGCTGATCGGCGTGCAGTTGGCCGGGATGCTCAACCTCGACCCGCTGCGCTACGGCATCGCCCTCGGCATTGGCGGCGGCGTGCTGGGCGTGGTGCTGGGCTTTCTGTTCACGCCCTACGTCACCGTCCGGCCCATCAACGCCATTCGCCAATCGCTGTCGGCCATGCCGCTGGAACGGCTGGTGTCGCTGCTCATCGGCGTCTTCCTGGGCCTCATCGCCGCGGCGCTGTTCTCCATTCCCCTGTCGCAACTGCCCTCGCCGCTGCGCGAAATCCTGCCGCTGGCCTCGGCGCTGGGGCTGTGTTACCTGGGCGCGGTGCTGATGATGAACCGCTACCGCGACCTGCGCGAGTTCGCCGGCGGCCTGCGCCTGCCCCGCGCCACGGAAAAGGCCATCGAGGCGGAGAAAAAGGAAGATCAACACGTCATCCTGCTGGACACCAGCGTCATCATCGACGGCCGCATCCTCGACATCGCCCGCACCGGCTTCATCCGCCACACGCTGCTGGTGCCCAACTTCGTCCTGAAGGAGCTGCAATACATCGCCGACAGCGCCGACAGCCTGCGCCGCAACCGCGGCCGGCGCGGCCTCGACATCCTCAGCATGCTCCAGAACGAGTCGCCCGTCCCGGTGCGCATCACCGACATGGACGCACCCCAGGCCCGCGACGCCGACAGCAAGCTCGTCCTGCTGGCCCGCCGGCTGACCTGTCCCATCATGACCAACGACTACAACCTGAACAAGGTCGCCGAGCTACAGGGCATCGCCGTCCTCAACATCAACGACCTGGCCAACGCGGTCAAGGCGTCGTTTTTGCCCGGTGAGGAGTTGAGCGTGACCATCATTCAGGAAGGCAAGGAGTACGGCCAGGGTGTGGGCTATCTGGACGATGGCACGATGGTCGTCGTCGAGGACGGCTATCGCCTGATGAACCGCACCCAGCAGGTCGTCGTGACCAAGGTCTTGCAGACGACGGCCGGGCGGATGATTTTCGCCAAGCCGTAGGAGTAGGGGCTAGGGGTTAGGGATTAGGGAAGAGCGCTCTTCCCTAGCCCCTATCCCCTAATCCCTAGAACCTGGAACCTTCCACATCAGGAGACAACTATGTCGCTCAGAATCTACAACGTTCTCACTCGACAAAAAGAGGCGTTCGTGCCCGTCGCGCCGGGCAAGGTCAACATCTACGTCTGCGGCCCGACGGTCTACGACTACTCCCACATCGGCCACGCCAAGACCTACGTCAGCTTCGATGTCGTCGTGCGTTATCTGCGCTTCGCCGGCAACGATGTCCTCTACGTGCAGAACATCACCGACGTCGGCCACATGCTGGACACGGGCGAAGACCGCATCCTGAAGAAGGCCCGCCAGGCGTCGGCCCTGCCCATGCAGGTCGTTGAGACCTATGCCCGCGCCTACTTCGCGGACATGGACGCGCTGGGCGTGCGCCGGCCGGACATCAGCCCGCGGGCCAGCGGCCACATCCCCGAACAGATCGCCATGATCGAGAAGCTGCTGGCCGACGGCCACGCCTACGTCGTCGATGGCTCGGTCTACTTCGACGTGGCCTCGTTCCCGGAGTACGGCAAGCTGAGCGGCCGGGTCATCGAAGACCTGGAGGAAGGCGCGCGGGTGGTCGTCCGTGAGGAGAAGCGCCACCCGGCCGACTTCGCCCTGTGGAAGCGAGCCGAGCCGGAGCACATCCTGCGCTGGCCCAGCCCGTGGGGCGAGGGCTTCCCCGGCTGGCACATCGAATGCTCGGCCATGGCCGCCAAGTACCTGGGCGAGACGTTCGACATCCACGGCGGCGGCATCGACAACATCTTCCCCCACAACGAATGCGAGATCGCCCAGAGCGAGGCCGCCCACGGCGCGCCCTTCGCCCGCTACTGGATGCTGACCGGCTCGCTGACGCTTGAGGGCGTCAAGATGAGCAAAAGTCTGGGCAACACGCTGACGATCAAGGACGCCCTGGCCCGCTGGCGGCCGGAGGCCATCCGCGCCTTCATCTTGTCCAGCCACTACAGCAGCCCGGTTGACTTCTCCGACGAGGCCATCGAGGCGGCCTACAAGGGCTGGCAGCGCATCTGGGGCGCGGTCAACCTGACGCGCGACCAGATGCGCCGCGCCGCGCCGTTCGAAGCCAGCGCCGCGGTGACCGACATGCTCACCGCCGCTCGCGCCCAGTTCATCGAGCGCATGGACGACGACTTCAACACGCCGGCGGCGCTGGCCGTGCTGCAAGACGTGACCCGGCAGGTGAACACGCTGCTCAACGAGGGCGGCCCGCAGACGCTGGCCACGCTGGAAACCATCGACGCCTTCTACCGCGACCTGGGCGGCGAGGTGCTGGGCATTGTGCCGGAGCGCGCCGAGAGCGCCGCCGACGCCGCCCGCGAGGATGGCCTGGTGCGGCTGCTGATCGACCTGCGCGCCGAGGCGCGGGCCAAGAAGGACTGGGGCACGGGCGACACCATTCGCAACCGGCTGAAGGAACTGGGCGTCGTCCTGGAGGATCGCGCCGATGGCACCACCTGGAAGCTCGGCTGAGGCCCTTGTCCGCCGCCACCCGGTGCTGGAGGCGCTGCGCGCCCAACGGCGGGTCATGCAGCGCCTCTACATTGAGAGCCAGCGTGGCCGGGCCGACCGCGAGCTTCAGCCCATCCTGGCCGCGGCCCAGGCCGCCGGTGTGCCGGTGACGACGCTCGACAAGCGCGCCCTCGACCAGCTGGCCCAGCGCCACGCCGCCGACGCCAAGCACCAGGGCGTCTTGCTGGAGGCCGGCCCCTACCCCTACGCCGAGCCGGACGAGATGCTGGGCCTGGCCGAGCGGCGCGGCGAGCGGCCGCTGTTGCTGCTGCTCGACCTGCTGCACGGGCCGCAGAACATCGGCGCGCTGCTGCGCACGGCCGAAGCCTGCGGCGTCCACGGCGTCATCCTGCAAGACCGCCGCGCTCCGGAGATCACCCCCTCGGTCGTCCAGTTCGCCGCCGGGGCCACCGAGCATCTGCTCATCGCCAAAGTGACCAACCTGGCCGAAACCATGCGCCGCCTGAAGGACGCCGGCGTCTGGCTGGCGGGCATGGACCTGGACGACACGGCCGAGGAGTTGGGCCGGGTCGATCTCGACCGGGCGCTGGGCATCGTCGTCGGCCACGAGGGCGAAGGGCTGCGCCGGCTGGTGCGCGACCGCTGCGACTTCCTGGTGCGGCTGCCCATGCGCGGCCGGGTGGAGTCACTCAATGCCGCCGTGGCCGGGTCGATCCTGCTCTATGCCGCCTGGCAGGCGCGCGGTTTCACGCGCTAACCATGATCGAATTATCCTCTTTGCTCATCGATGCAGGGTACGACAATGGAGTTAGCCCATGACGACAATCGAGCGAATCATTCTGGCTATTCCACGGGCCGACCTGACTCTGACCCAACGCGACGCCGTGGCCGAAGCGGGACGCCCTGTCGGCCATCCCGGGCGTCGAGACGGTGTCGTTCGGCATAGCCGCGGCGGCCGACGAGCCATACGCCTGGTATGTGCGCATTCGCTTTCGTGATGAGCAGGCCCGGCAACAATTCGACACTCACCCGGCTCATCTCGATTTCGTCTTCCAGCAGTGGGTGCCGGCGCTGCAGGACTACAGCGTGCGCGACTATCGGCTGAGCTATTGAGCCGGCGGGTGTGGCGCGATTCTCCCGAATCGCGTTCCTGGATGTGGCGCGATTCTCCCGAATCGCGTTCCTGGATGTGGCGCGATTCTCCCGAATCGCGTTCTGCCCCAGTATGGGCGTGCGATTCTGGAGAATCGCGCCACGGGGTCGAGCTTGCGCGCGTCCTTGACAAGCGCCGGGCACGATGCTACTATGCCGACCATGAACGTTCATCGTTCGGGTTCGTTTTTTAGCTTTGCTTTTGCGAACACGTCCCGCGCCGCGACGGCCGAGACGCTCTGTTCCGCCTGAGCAAGGCACGCGACAGAGAAGACCGAAAGACGCGGCGCGGGCCGCGTCTTTTTTGTTGGCGAAGGGAAAACGGTTAACAGGTTGGCAGACAAGCTCACGCAGAGGCGCAAAGAAAGCAAAGACGCCAAGGAAGAAATACGGGGCTTCTTTTCTTCCTTAGCGCCTTTGCCCCTTCGCGCCTTTGCGTGAGCCTCCTGCGTCTGCCCAATCTGCGGATAAACTTTCCGGAGAGTTCCATGCTCGAAGAACTAGAACAACACTACCGGCAGGCCACCGCGGCGCTGGCGGCGTCCGAGGGGCGCGAGGCGCTGGCCGCCTGGCACCGCGACACGCTGGGCAAGAAGGGCAGCATCTACCTGCTGACCCGCAACCTGGGCGCGCTCAGCGCCGAGGAGCGGCCCGCCTTCGGCCGGCGTCTCAACGAGATCAAGGCCCACCTGGAGGCCGACTACGACCAGCGCCTGGCCGAGGCCGAAGCCGCGGCGCTGGAAGCGCAGATGGCCGCCGGGGCGCTGGACGTGACCCTGCCCGGCCGCCGCCCGGCCCACGGCCGCCTGCACATCACCACGCGCACGTTGCGCGACATCTACCGCATCTTCGGCGACATGGGCTTCCAGGTCTACCGCAGTCCCGACGTCGAGACGGACGAGATGAACTTCGAGCTGCTCAACTTTCCGCCCCACCACCCGGCGCGGGAGATGCAGGACAGCTTCTATACGACCACGCCGGGCGTCATCTTGCGCACCCACACCAGCGCCGGCCAGATCCGCGCCATGCGCGAGTACTACCCCGACCCCATCCGCGTCGTCCTGCCGGGCATGTGCTACCGCAACGAGCAGGTGACCGCCCGCAGCGAGATGCAGTTCACCCAGGTCGAACTGCTGGCCGTCGGCGACGACATCTCCTTCGCCGACCTGAAGGGCACGCTGACCGACTTCGCCCGCCGCCTGTTCGGGGCCGACCGGCAGACGCGCTTCCGCGCCAGCTACTTCCCCTTCACCGAGCCGAGCGCGGAGATGGACATCAGTTGCATCCTGTGCAACGGCGCGGGCTGCTCCATCTGCAAGTACACCGGCTGGCTGGAGATTCTGGGCTGCGGTATGGTTCACCCGGTCGTGCTACGCAACGGCGGCTATGACCCGGAGCGGTACTTCGGCTTCGCCGCCGGCATGGGGCCGGAGCGAATCGCCATGCTGAAGTACGGCATCGACGACATCCGCCAGTTCTGGGCGAACGATTTGCGCTTCCTTGAACAGTTTTAGAGGAAAGCGGGGGAGCAGGGGAGCGGGGGAGCAGGGGAGAAAGAGAGCAGCCCCGCCCCCCCGCACGCCGGCTCCCCCGCACGCCGGCATTTTTCTGGAGACAACATGCGCGTACCGCTATCGTGGCTAAGAGAATACGTTGACATCGACCTGTCCGTGGCCGAAGTCGCGGAAATATTGACCAACGCCGGCCTGGAGGTCGAGAGTGTCGAATACCTGGGTCTGCCTGGCGCGGAACTGGAATGGGACCGCGAGCGCATCGTCCTGGCCCAGGTGTTGCGCGTCGAGCAGCATCCCGACGCCGACCGGCTGGTGCTGGCGACGGTCGATTACGGCGCGGCCGAGCCGAAGGTGGCCGTCACCGGCGCACCGAACCTGTTCGCCTACGTCGGCCGCGGCGACCTGACCGAACTGCGCCTCTTCGCCCCCTACGCGCTGGAGGGGGCCACCCTCTACGACGGCCACAAGGATGGCCGCGTCAAGGCCAAACTGAAGGGCCGGCCGTTGCGCGGCATCTACAACGACTCCATGCTCTGCTCCGAGAAGGAGTTGGGCATCAGCGAGGAGCATGAGGGCATCATTCTTGTGCGGGGTGATGAAATAAGAGCGGAGGAGCAGGGGAGCAGGGGAGCAGGGGAAAGAGAAAGAGCCGACCGCGGCCTCCCCCCCGCGCCTCCGCCCCCCCGCCCCCCTGCATTGCCGGCTCCCGGCACGCCGCTGCAAGACGTGCTCGGTGACGCCGTTCTGGAAATCGCCATCCTGCCCAACACTGCCCGGGCCACGTCGATCATCGGCGTGGCCCGCGAACTGGCGGCGCTGACCGCGAAACCGCTGCGCCTGCCCGGCTACGACGTGGTCGCCGCCGCGGCCGGCGCCGGCCGCCCGCCCATCGACCAGCGCGTCGTCATCACCACCGACCGGCCCGACCTGAACCCGCGCTTCGTCGCCCTGCTCATCGAAGGCGTGCAGCAAATCGCCAGCCCCTACTGGATGCAGCACCGCCTGCGGCTGGCCGGGCAGCGGCCCATCAACGTCGTCGTCGACATCAGTAACTACGTCATGCTCGAAGTTGGCCAGCCCAACCACACCTTCGACTACGACGTGCTGCGCCGCCGCGCCGACGGCTACGCCCCCGACGGCCCGGTGCGTATCCACACCCGCCTGCCCCACCCCGGCGAGACGATCACGACGCTCGACGGCGCGGAGCGCAAGCTGGAGCCATACACCATCCTCGTCACCGACCCGGCCGGCAACCTGTCCATCGGCGGCATCATGGGCGGCCGCGAGAGCGAGATCGGCCCGACGACGACCAACGTCCTCCTGGAAGCGGCGTCGTGGGACTTCATCAACATCCGCCGCAGCGCCAACGCACTGGATTTGCACACCGAGGCGGCCTATCGCTTCAGCCGCGGCGTGCCGCCCAGTCTGGCCCTGCTGGGGGCCAAGCGCGCCGCCGAACTGCTGCGTCTGTTGGCCGGCGGCACGATCGCGCCGGGCATCGTCGATACCTACCCCGACCCCGCCCCGCCGGTCGTCATCGACCTCGACCCGGTCTATGCGCGCAAGCTCAGCGGGCTGGATCTGCCGGCCGGAGAGATCGCCGCACTGCTGCGGCGGTTGGAGTTCGTCGTCGAGCCGGCCGGCGAGCGGTTGCGCGTCACTGCGCCCGACCACCGCCTGGACATCGAGGGGCCGCACGACCTCGTCGAGGAGGTCTGCCGTCTCTATGGCTACGACCGCATCCCCTCGACGCTGCTGGCTGACACGCTGCCGCCACAGCGGCGCAACGTGGCCCTGGAGCGCGAGGAGCGGCTGCGCGATCTGCTGGCGCAATTGGGCTTACAGGAGGTCTGGACTTACCGGCTGACTTCGGCCGCCCGCGAGGCGCGCCTGCTACCCGTGGGCCAGCCCGACGACCGGCCCTACGTCACCCTGAGCAACCCGCCCGCGCCCGACCGCTACGCCATGCGCCACAGCGTCCTATCGTCGGTGCTAGAGGTGGCCGCGGCCAACAGCCGCCACGCGCCGCGCATCGCCCTGTTCGAGATCGGCGCGATCTACCTGGGCAGCGAGGACGGGCCGCTGCCCGATGAGTTGCCGCGGCTGGCCATCGTCATGACCGGCCGGCGACAGGTGGAGGACTGGACCGACGGCGCGCCGGCCTCGTTCGACTTCTACGATCTGAAGGGCATCCTCGACGCCCTCTTCGCCACGCTGCACGTGCCTGTCACGGTTGAGGCGGCAGCCCACCCCAGTTACCGGCCCGGCCGCTGCGCCCGCCTGCTCGTTGGCCAGCAGGTGATCGGCGCGATGGGGGAACTGCACCCCGGCGTGGTCAAAGGCTTCGACGTGCGCGCCGAGCGCGACCAGGCCGTGCTGGCCGCCGACATCGACCTGCAAGCGCTGCTGCCGCTCATCCCCGACAGCTACCGCTACACGGCGCTGCCGGCCTACCCGCCCGTGCGCGAAGACCTGGCCCTCGTCGTCGATGCTTCGCTGCCCGCGTCCGCGGTCGAGGCGGCGCTGCGGGCGGCCGGTGGGGCGCTGCTGCGCGACGTGGCCCTCTTCGATGTCTACGCGGGCAGCCAGTTGCCAGGAGGCAAGAAGAGCCTGGCCTATCATCTGACCTTCCAGGCCCCGGACAAGACGCTGACCGACGCCGATGTCTCCCGCCAGCGCGGGCGCATCCTGCGGCTGCTGGAGCAGCAGCTGGGGGCAACGCTGCGCGGCTAGTGGAAGCGCGGGGGAGCGGGGGAGCAGGGGCGCGGGGGTGCTCCCCCCTACACCCCTGCTCCCCCGCTCCCCTGCCCTAGCCCACAGGCACAACGGACCCTATATGGACGCACTCCTCCGCGCCCTGATCCGCGGCTTCGCGCGGTTGCTCTTTCGCCTGGCCCTGCGGCTGGAGATCGAGGGGCGCGAGCATGTGCCGCCGGGCGGGCCGCTGGTCGTCATCGGCAACCACTTCAGCCTCTTCGAAGCGCCGCTGCTGATGTGCTTTCTGCCCTACGGCGACCGCGTCACCTGGCTGGGGGCGACGGAGCTGCAGGCCAACGCCATCCTCCGGGCGCTTTTCCCCCTGTTCAACATCATCCCCATCTGGCGCGGGCAGCCGGATCGGGCCGCGTTGCGGCGAGCGCTCGACTGGCTGGCGGCCGGCGGCGTGGTCGGCGTCATGCCGGAGGGAGGCGTCGATGACTCGCTGCGCCACCTAACACTGGCCGGCGACCTGACCACCGATGCCCACGGCCCCCGTTCGCGGCTGGACGCCCAGCTCATCAGCCCGCGGCCGGGCGCGGCCTACCTGGCCGTGCGCAGCGGCGCGCCGGTGCTGCCAACGGCCTGCCTGGGCACAGAGCACATCCTGATGAACGCCCGCCGCCTGCGCCGGACGCCGGTGCGGTTGATCATCGGCCCGGTCTTCGGCCCGCTGACCATCGATGAGGCGCTGCCCAAGGCCGAGCGGCGCGAGCAGCTGGATGCCCTCGGCCACGAGATGATGCGCCACATGGCCGCGCTGTTGCCGCCGGAGAACCGCGGGCCTTACCGCGATGCCTAGGAATGTGCCGTCCGGTCTGGAGGGGTCTATTTGTGGGTATATTCCCCGTCGCAGCGTTGACACCTATTGGGCCATATGCTAGAGTAATCGCGGTGACAGTTGCACTGTCAACCGCTTGTCATTTGCGCAACGCACCACACCAGGCAAGCTATGACCAGTCGGGAGCATCTGTACGATTTGATCAAGGAATCCTTCCTGCTGCTGGATTTTGGTGATCGGGCGCTCTTCGAGCGCTATGGTCTGTCGGTTTCTCGCTACTACGCCCTCTATCACATCGCCGGCAACCCCGGCCTGTCGCCCAGCCGCCTCAGCCAACTGATGTTCTGCGACAAGAGCAACATCACCCGCCTGCTGCAAGGGTTGGAGGCGGACGGCTACGTGATGCGCCACGCGCACGAGCGCGACGCGCGCATCCAACGTCTGTTTCTGACGGACGAGGGCCAACGGCTGCACGACCAGGTCTGCGCCGCACACATGGACTTCATTCACAAGCGACTCAGCACTCTGCCCAGCGGAGCCACCGAACAACTGGTGGCGGCCCTGGGCTATCTCAACAAAGCTCTGGCGGAAAGCGAGTTAGTGAACGGTTGATGATCTTATCGACTTTTGTGCAATCATGTATACTTGGCTGCCAACGCTTCATTATATGCAGTCATGGAGGTGATCCAATCGAAGAAGGAAGCGTCTAATTCCATACGTTTGTCCCAAACCAACAAGGAAGCCCACAAGGGTGACAACTGTCCATACGTTTTAGTGAGGAGAATATGAAGAATTCGAAGTGGTATCTGTTGATCGTCGTGCTGCTCCTGGGCGCGATGGCGCTCGTCGCTTGCGGCGGCGGCACGACCGAGACGACCGAGCAGCCGGCCGCGACTGAGGTCGCCGCGGAGCCGACCGAGGCCCCCGCCGAGCCGACTGAAGCGCCGGCCGAGCCGACCGAGGCCCCCGCCGAGCCGACTGAGGCCCCCGCCGAGCCGACCGAAGCGCCGGCCGTTGAAGAGCCGACCCTGGCCAGCGATACGACCAAGACGATTGCCGAGTTGCTGGGCAGCGACCCGAACTTCAGCACCTTCGTC
Organism: Promineifilum sp.; assembly: GCA_019695075.1. Lineage (GTDB taxonomy): Bacteria > Chloroflexota > Anaerolineae > Promineifilales > Promineifilaceae > Promineifilum. Next base: position 13,958 of record JAIBAS010000388.1, read on the forward strand.
GCGGCCTGGACCGCGTCCGAACTGGCCGAGTCCACCGCCGATGCGCCGGCGACCGTCTTTGTGCCCACCAACGCCGCGTTTGAGGCGATGGACGCCGCTCAGCTGGAAGGCTTCATGGCCGACCCGACCGGCGACATGGCCCGCATCCTGCAATACCATATCGTCAACGGGGCTATGAAGGCCGCCGACGTGACCGCCGATGAAGACGGCATGCTCGACACCCTGGCCGGCGAGCCGCTGGATGTGTCGCAGCTGAACCTGGTGACCACCGACGTCGAGGCCTCCAATGGCGTCATCCACGTCATCGACGCCGTCCAGGTGCCGCCGACCATCGCCAACGCCATCCGCGCCGAGGAACTGACCGCGGCCGGCACGCCCGTCATTCGCATCTGGGCCGACAACCTGCGCATGCCCGCCCTGCGCGACATCCAGCCGGCCTTCGAGGAAGAGTACGGCGTTGTGTTGCTGCTGGAGCAGGTTGGCTTCGGCGACATCCGCCGTCTGCTGTCCACTGCCGGCCCGGCCGGCGAAGGCCCGGACATCATCATCGGCGCCCATGACTGGCTCGGCGAACTGTACGCCGGCGGTCTGATCGCCCCCATCGACCTGGGCGACCGGGTGAGCGAGTTCGCCCCCGCGGCCATCCAGGCCTTCACCTACGCCGGTGACCTGTACGGCATGCCCGTCAACACCGAGAACGTCGCCCTGTTCATCAACACCGACCTGGTGCCGGAGTGCCCGGCGACCTGGACCGAAGTTCATGACATTTCGGCCGAACTCCACGCTGCCGACGCCAACCAGTACGGCTTCGTGCGCATGGCCGGCGACCCGTATCACTTCTACCCGATCCAGACCGCGTTCGGCGGTTACATCTTCGCCCGTGACGATCAGGGCAGCTACGACCCGACGCAGGTCGGCGTGGGCGACCCCGGCTCCATCGCCGCCGCTCAGTGGTATGAGGGCATGGTCACCGAGGGCCTGCAGCCGCCGGACATGGACTGGGACACGATGCACCAGTGGTTCGAGTCCGGCCAGGCGGCCATGCTGGTCACCGGCCCGTGGGTCACCGACCGCATCGTCGCGTCCGGTGTGCCCTTCAAGATCTGCGACATCCCCGCCGAGACTGAGCCTGGCCGTCCGTTCCTGGGCGCGCACGGCTTCATGATCAGCGCCTTCGCCAAGGACCCGCTCCTGGCGCAGATCTTCCTGACCGAGTTCGTGGCCACGCCCGAAGTCATGATGTCCATGTACGAAGGCAACCCGCGTCCGCCGGCCTTCCTGGAGACGCTGAACGCCGTCGAGGACGAGTACATCACCGCCTTCGGCCAGGCTGGCGCCAACGCCGACCCGATGCCGGCCATCCCGGAAATGGCGTCGGTTTGGGATGCCTGGGGCAACGCCGTGACCATCATCTCCCAGGGTTCAGACACCGCTGAGAACGCGTTTACCAACGCCCAGCAACAGATCATCACCGCCATCAGCGGCGGCTAATGACTGAAGCCTAGAATCACGGCGGCCTCTCGCGCGAGAGGCCGCCGTGATAGTTTCACGGGCTGGCGGCCGGATGGCGCTCCCCTCGCCCCCGGCCCCCTCAACTTGGCGACGACGGCTCGAACGCGGGCCGGCCGGGGACCTTATCATCATCGTCGTGGGAGTAACCATGAGGGAGGAAATTCATGGCTGCCATTGAGGTTCAACCGGAGAAGGGCCAGTCTTCGCAACGGGAACGGTCAACAACCGTCACCGGAACTCTGTTGCGAATCGGTGGCCTGATCATCTTCGACGCGTTTGCCCTCTTCTTCATCTACCTGTTGCTATCCGATGGTTATTGGCCTCTCGCGGCGATCATCGGCCTCATCACCCTGGTGATGAACTACATCTTCCTGAGTCCGGCGGCTTATCCAATGCGCTGGATGTCGCCGGGATTGGCCTTCATGCTGTTGATCTCGGTCTACCCCATCCTCTTCACCATCTACATCTCCTTCACCAACTTCGGCGCCAGCAACCTCTTGCCCAAAACGCAGGCCATCGAAGTGCTAGAGGCGCGCACCTTCTTGCCGGAGACGGGGGCCACACTCACCTATACTGTCTTCGTCAACGAGGCCAACAACCAGGAATTTGGACTGTGGCTCATCGCCCCCGATGGCACATCCTTCTTCGCCACGCCGGGCGCGGAGTTCACTGCCGAAGAGCTTGGCGCCGGCGCGCTGGACGCCAACGGCGTGCCCACCAGCATCCCCGGCTGGCGCATGCTGACGCGAGCCGAGACGGTGCGCAACATCTCCGTCATCAGCGCCACGACCTTTGGCCTGGAGGAGTCGGCCGTCTCGCTGACCGGCCGTCTGGGCGAGGCGGCGCAGTTGCAACCGCGTTTTGTCTGGGACCCGGCGCAGAACGCCATGATCGACAAGCGCGACAACATCACCTACTTCGCCGATGCGGAGACGGGCTTCTTCACTTCCGCCGACGGCGCGCGCCTTAGCCCCGGCTATCAGGTCACGATTGGCTTGCAGAACTACCAGCGCTTCCTGACGGATCCGTCGTTCCGCGGCCCATTGCTGCGCATCTTCGCCTGGAATGTGACTTTCGCCCTGCTCAGCGTGTTGTTCTCCTTCGGCCTGGGGCTGATGATCGCCATCGTCTTCGGTCGGACGATGCCCGGCCAGCGGATTATCAAGTCGCTGCTGATCATCCCCTTCGCCGTGCCCCAGGTCATCACCCTGCTGGTCTGGCGCGGCATCCTCAACCCGCTGGAGGGCGTTATCCCCAATCTCTTGCAGAGTGTCTTCAACCAGCCGGTTGGTTGGCCGCCGTTCTTCGCCGACCCGACCTGGGTCAAGGTGGCGTTGATCGTCATCAACGTCTGGCTGGCCTACCCGTATTTCATGCTCATCTCCAGCGGCGCGCTGCAAGCCATTCCGACAGACATGTACGAGGCGGCCGACATCGACGGGGCCAGCGCCTGGCAAGCGTTCCGCAACCTGACGCTGCCGCTGCTGCTGGTGGCCGTTGGCCCGCTGTTGATTTCGTCCTTCACGGTCAACTTCAACAGCTTTAACGTCATTTACCTGTTCAACAGCGGCGGCCCGCCCATGGTGGGCACGGCCTTGCCCGCCGGCCACTCCGACATCTTGATCAGCTACGTCTATAACCTGGCCTTCGGGCGCGGGTTGGCTCTGTACGGCTACGCGTCGGCGATCACGATCATGATCTTCTTCATGATGGTCATCGTGACGATATTCCAGCACCGCCGCATGGCATCCTGGGAGGAGACGACGAACTGATGACTGCCGCAACCACCAAGACCGGTTCCCTGCAAGCGCTGCGGCAGAGCCAAAAGGCGCGCTTCCGCCTGACGCTGGCGTTCAAATACCTGATCGCCGCCATCGTCCTGATCTACTCGCTATTCCCGATCATCTGGACGATCTCGGCCTCGTTCAGCCCCACGGGCAGCATCTCCGGCCAATCGCTCATCCCGAACCCGCCGACGCTGCGCAACTATGAGCGCATCCTGGACCAGGACTTCTGGCTGTGGATGTGGAACTCGTTCAAGATCTCGTCCATCAGCGCCATTCTGGCCGGGCTGATCACCCTGATGGCCGCCTACGCCTTCTCGCGCTTCCGCTGGCGCGGGCGCAGCCAGTTGTTGCTGGTCATCCTGCTCATCCAGGTCTTCCCGGCCATTCTGGCCATGGTCGCCCTGTTTGCCATCCTGCAACAGATCGGCAACTACATCCCGTTCCTGGGCCTGAACACCCACGGCGGCCTGATCCTGATCTACATGGGCGGCACGCTGGGCGTCAACGTCTGGCTGATGAAGGGCTTCTTCGACTCGATCCCGCGCGACATCGACGAGTCGGGCAAGGTCGATGGGGCGTCGGACTGGCAGATCTTCTGGCGGCTGCTGTTCCCGCTGGTGCGGCCGATCATGGTCGTGTCGATGATCCTGACCTTCTTCGGCACGTACAGCGACTATCTGATGCCGCGCATCATGATCACCACGGCCAGCAAGTTCACCCTGATGCTGGGCTTGCAGACGTTCATCGGCTCGAACTACGCCCAGGAGTGGGGCGCGTTCGCCGCCGGCGCGGTGCTGGGGGCCATCCCGATGGTCGCCATCTACCTCATCCTGCAAGACTACATCGTCGGTGGCCTGACGGCCGGAGCGGTTAAGGGCTAGTTAGCCGGTAGGGGCAGGTCTGAGACCTGCCCCTACAAGAGGATGTCGCAACGGTAGGGGCGGGTCTCAGACCTGCCCCTACCAAACCCGCCCCTACACCAACGCCAACCAAAACCTCTGATGCCATACGACCCACGCCGTCATCATCGTCGCTCAATCCGCCTGAAAGGGTACGACTACTCACTATCCGGCGCATATTTCATCACAATCTGCGTCCACCACGGCTAATGCGAATTGGGCGAAATCCACAATACTGAAATGCAGCTCTCGGCCTGTGGCAATATTGTCGCCGCTACCTGGGAGAACCTTCCAGACCACTATTCATGCATAGAACTGGATGCTTTCGTGGTGATGCCCAACCATGTTCATGGCATCGTTGTTCTCGTAGATGTCTCTACCGACACCTTGCCCACGGCAGAGACAGGGCCTGAACCCACCCTTGCACGCAATAGCCATCGTCACGGCCTACCCGAAATCGTTCGCGCCTTCAAGTCGTTTTCCGCCCGACAGATCAAACAGAGCAAAGGTATTCAAGGTCAGCCCTTTTGACAACGCAACTATTACGAACACATTATTCGCAACGAACGCGCGTACCTTGCAATCCGTGAATACATTCTTTCCAACCCGGCCAACTGGGGCGCGGACAAATTGAACCCGGTCATGCCCGCGAATCAGTTCAATCGATACTGGCGGTAGGGGCGGGTTTGGTAGGGGCGGGTCTGAGACCCGCCCCTACATGAGAGGGAATTATGCGTCGTATCGTCGTTCTCATTCTGAGCTTACTCATCCTCGCCGCCTGCCGCCAGGAACAAGCCGCCGCGCCAACCGAAACGCCATCGGCCACAGCCCAGGCAACCGCACCCACGGCCGAGCCTACCACCACCAGCCCCACCCTCGCGCCGACGGAGGAACCCCCCGCCCTGCCCACGGCTGAGCCGACGGCCGTGCCCGCTGCCTGCGACCCCGATGATCCCATCTACCTGGCCATCGTCTGGCATCAGCACCAGCCCGTCTACTTCCAGGACCCGGAGACGGGCGTCTTCAGCCGCCCCTGGGTGCGCCTGCACGCGGCCAAAGACTACGTCGATATGGCCGCCATGCTGCGCGACTACCCTGACATCAAGGTGACCTTCAACCTGACCCCCAGCCTCATCCGCCAACTGGAAGCGTTGAGCGCCGGGGCGACAGACCTGGCCCAGGAAGTGACGCTCGTGCCGGCCGAGGAGCTGACCGACGCGCAGAAGCAATTCATCCTCGACCGTTTCTTCGACACCAATCGCAAGGTCATCGCCCGCTTCCCGCGCTACCAGGAGCTACTGGAGTTGCGCGACAACAGCAACACGCCGCTGACCGCCTACACCACCGACGACTTCCGCGACCTGCAAGTGCTCTTCAACCTGGCCTGGACCGACCCCGATTGGCTGGCCCAGGAGCCGCTGGCGGCGCTGGTGGACAAGGGTGAGGGCTTCAGCGAGGCAGACAAGCAGGTCATCCTCGACGAGCATCTGCGGCTGGTCAACGAAGTCATCCCCATCCACCGCGAGTTGCAGGACAACGGCCAGATCGAGGTGACGACGACGCCCTTCGCCCACCCCATCCTGCCGCTGCTGGTCGATACCGACATGGCCCTCGTCGCCCTGCCGGAGGCGACGCTGCCCAACCCGCCGTTCCGCTTTGGCCAGGACGCCGTGGCCCAGGTACAACTCGGCGCTGACTTCTACGAGGAGCGCTTTGGCCAGCCGCCGCGGGGCATGTGGCCGTCGGAGGGGTCTGTGGCCGAGGGCATGATCAGTATGGTCAACGCCGCCGGCATCCAGTGGATGGCCAGCGACGAGGGCGTGCTGGCCCGCAGCCTCGGTCTGGACAGCTTCGCCCGCGACGGCAACGAGGTCGTCGTCGAGGCCGACCGGCTCTACCGCGCCTACAACGTCCAGGGCGCGAACGGCGGCCCGGTAGCGATGATCTTCCGCGACCAAATCCTGTCCGACAAAGTCGGCTTCGGCTACTCCGGCCTGTCGGCCGGGGCGGCCGTCGATGACTTCATCCGGCGCATCAACGCCATCTGCGGCCGGCTGCAAACCCAGGGCGGCGCGGGGCCGCATCTCGTCTCCGTCATCCTCGACGGCGAGAACGCCTGGGAGAATTACGACAACGACGGCAAGGAGTTCCTCCACGCCCTCTACGGCCGGCTGAGCGAGGAGACGGCCATCGTCACGACGACGCCCAGCGAGTACCTGGCCATGTCCCAGGAGCGCGAGAACATCCGCAAGCTCTGGGCCGGCTCGTGGCACTTCGCCGACTTCAGCATCTGGATCGGCGAGGACGAGGAAAATCGCGCCTGGGACCTGCTGCGCGACACGCGCATCTACCTGCAAACCTACCTGACCGGCCGCAACCGCGACAACGCCACGCCGGAGGAGATCGACGCCGCCTTCATCCAGATGTACATCGCCGAGGGCAGCGACTGGTTCTGGTATCTCGGCACCGACCAGTCGTCGGCCGACGACGCCTCCTTCGATGCCCAGTTCCGCAACACGCTCAAGCGCGTCTACACCGAACTGGGCGCGGAGCCGCCGGCCATTCTGGACGTGCCCATCATCCCGGCGCAGACGGCCGAGGCCGACCGGCTGGCTAGCGGCACGATCACGCCGCTGATCGACGGCGTGGCCGACGCGGGCGAGTGGGACGCGGCCGGCAGCTACCTGGCCACGGGCGGCGTCATGGCCACAACGCCGGTCTTCGCCGAGATGGCCTACGGCTTCGACGCCCGCAACCTCTACCTGAAGACAACGATCAGCCCCGATTTCACAATGCCCGCCTCGACGAGCATCGAGTACTACCTCAGTTCGCCCGCCGGCGGGCCGGTCAGCAACTTCAGCCGCAGCGGCGAGTTGCTCGGCTTTGCCGCCAACCGGATGCTGGAGTTGAAGTTCGGCGGCGGCATCCTGGGCGGGGTGACGTTCTACCAGGCCGCGGCCGAGGGGGCCACGGCCGATGGCTGGAGTGTCGTTGCCAGCGGCACGGCCCGCAGCGGCCAGGCCGCCTTCGATGTGTCCGACGAGGCCGCCGGCGGCGTGGCCGCGGGCGAGGTCATCGAGATGGCCATCCCGTTGGCAGCGCTGGGCAGCCCCGACGTCGGCGCGCGGCTCTTCGTGCGCGGCGTCTACATCGAGCCGGTCGAGGGCGAGCGGGCCGAGGTGGATCGCATCCCCTCGCTCGGCCCCGGCGAGCTGGCCGTGCCCGACCTGGGCGAGGCCACCGCCCTGCTGGACGTGACCGACCCCACCGGCGACGACACCGGCCCCGGCACTTACACCTATCCGACCGACGTCGTCTTCCAGCCGGGCAACTTCGATATCACCAACTTCCAGGTCGGCGCGGACGAGGACAACATCGTCTTCCGCTTCACGATGGCCGGCCCGGTCGATAACCCCTGGGGCGGCACGAATGGCCTGTCGCTACAGACGTTCGACATCTACATCGATCAGGAC
>JAIBAS010000047.1 GCA_019695075.1 Promineifilum sp.
CGTCGGCGATGGAGTGGTCGTGGGCGACCCGCAGGCGGCCGGCGGCCAGATCGGCGCGTCCGTCGTGGTGGTCGATGACCGCCTCGGCCGTCCGCGCCGCCACCGGCAGAGCCATCGCGTTGATGGTGAAGTCGCGGGCGCGCAGGTCGTCGGCCAGCGAGTCGCCGCGGTAGCGGGCGATATCGACCGTGGTGGCGCTGCCGGGGAAGAGCAGGCGGCCGACGTCGCGCTCATCGTCCAGCCGGTAGGCGGGCAGCCCCAGCCGCCGGGCCAGTTCGAAGGTCAGTTCGATGGCCCCGTGCGGCACGATCAGGTCGATGTCGTGGCTGGCCCGCCCCAACAGCGCGTCGCGCACCGCCCCGCCAACCAGGTGGACGGGCTGGTCGTGGTCGGCCAGCAGCGGCCGGATGCGGTCCAGCAGTGGGTCAAGGGCGAGCATGGGTCTGGGTGGCGCGATTCTCCCGAATCGCGCGCTACGGTTGATTGAGCAGGTGGGCGAACATCTCCGGCTTCAGCACAGCGATGAAGGGCAGGTTGCGATATAGCTCGTCGAAGTCCAACCCGTAGCCGACGACGAACTCATCGGGAATGTCGAAGCCGACGTAATCGACGTCGACCGCCACTTCACGCCGGGCGGGCTTGTTGAGCAGCGTGCAGATGCGCAGCGACGCCGGCCCGCGGGCGCTGAGGTTGCGGTGCATGTAGGCCAGGGTGCGTCCGCTGTCGATGATGTCCTCGACGATGAGGACGTGGCGGTTGTCGATGGGCTTCTTGAGGTCGAGGATGATCTGCACCGCGCCGCTGCTGGTGATGCCGCGGCCGTAGCTGGAGATGCCCATGAAGTCGAGGCTGTGGGGGCGGGTCAGCGCGCGGCTGAGGTCACCCAGGAACAAATAGGCTCCCTTCAGCACGCAGATGAGGTGTAGATCGTCCATCTCGGCATAGTCGGCCTCGATTTGGGCCGCCAAAGCCCTGATGCGCGCAGCCAGGGTTTGCTCGTCGATCAGGACGCGGGCGATGTCGTCGTTGAGATTGCGCATAGCTATAGCTCCGATTGGGCGACGGGTTGCGGTTGAACCAGCGGCACTTCGTGGTGCTCGCGGCAGCGGGCCTCGTAGACCTCGGCCGCACCGACCAGGACAACGGGGTCGTCGAACGCCGCCGGCCGGCCCTCGATGAGGCGCTGCGTGCGGCTGGCGTCCTCGCCACAGATGACGCAGATCGCGTGCAGTTTATCGACGTGCTCGGCGCGGGCCATCAGCGCGGGCATGGGGCCGAAGGGCAGGCCGCGGAAGTCCATGTCCAGCCCGGCACAGATGACGCGCACGCCGGCGTCGGCCAGCCGCTCGCAGACGGTGATGATGCCGTTGTCGAAGAATTGCACCTCGTCGATGGCCACGACTGTCGTCTGTGGGTCAAGCGATTCCAGGATGTCGGCGGCGACCAGCACGGGCTGGGCCTCGAAGTGCATCCCGTCGTGGGAGGTGACTTTCTCAATGTGGTAGCGCTGGTCGATGGCCGGCTTGAAGGCCTGCACCTGCTGTTGGGCAATGACGGCGCGACGCAGGCGACGGATCATCTCCTCCGTCTTGCCGCTGAACATGCTGCCGCAGATGAGTTCGATCCGTCCATGCGAATGCTTGCTCATAAGCCTCCAGAAAACAAAAAGGGCAGATACGTCGCTCGACGTACCTGCCCATTATCGCCCGAAACGGGCCGCCGGCCAAGAAGGCGGCCGGCCCGCCTAGCTGATCAGCGCCTCGTCGCGCAGGGCGCGCTTGATCTTGATCAGCGCCGTCTGGCCGATGCCCTGCAAGGCCAGCACGGCGTCGTCGCCTTGCTTCAGCAGCGCCAGCAGGTCGCCATAGGTGGTCAGGCCGGCGTCGCGCAGGGCGTTGGTGGCCCGCGTGCCCAGGTCCATCATGTCGATGTCGAAGTTCTCCGGCATCCGCCGCTGTTTGGTGGTCTCGGCCGTCGTCTGGATGTCCTGGCGGCGCTGGAGGCGACGCATGAAGCGATCGACCTGGCCCTCGGTGTCCATCAGGCGCTGCGTGCCGGTGTAAAACGGGTGCGTGCCCGACCAGACTTCAACCACGATCTGCGGCCGGGTCGAACCGACGGTCATGACGACCTCGCCTTCGACGATCACCTTGGCGTCGGGGTACCACTTGGGATGGGTGTTGTCCTTCATGTTGTTTACTCCCCCACGCTCTCGGCCGCAGCCACAGGATAGACGCTGATGACCTTGCGGCCGAAGCGGTTCTCGAAGGTCACCTGACCGTCAATGAGAGAATAGATCGTGTAGTCGCTGCCGACGCCGACGTTGTTGCCGGGGCGGTACTTGGTGCCGTGCTGGCGGACGATGATCACGCCGGGGCCGACGAATTCGCCGCCATAGCGCTTGATGCCCAATCGTTGGGCGTTGCTGTCGCGGCCGTTGCGGGAAGACCCGCTTCCTTTCTTGTGTGCCATGTTACAACTCTCCTAGCCTCTATCCGGCCGGACTAGCCCGCGATGATCTCGTCGATGCGCAGGCGGGTGTAATCTTGCCGATGACCCTGGCGCCGGCGATAGCGCAGTTTCGCCCGATACTTCCAGACGAGGATCTTCTTGCCGCGGTATTGCTCCACGACAGTCGCTTTCACGGTGGCCCCGGCGACGGTCGGCTGTCCCACCTGCACGGCATCGCCGTTGGCGATGAGGAGGACGTTGGTCAACTCCACCTGGTCACCGACTTCGTAGGGCAGCTTCTCGACGGAGAAGGAGTTGCCCTCTTCGGCGCGGTATTGCCGGCCACCACTTTCTACAATTGCGTACACCATAACCTCCAAAAAGAACCGGCATCCGTACGAGATGCCGGCTCCTGTCCACTGGGTTGCTTGTTCACTGCGTCCCGCCGGTGTGGTTGGTGACCGGCGTCGCGAAAGTGGATTATAGGCGATGGGGGGCGGGTTGTCAAACGCCGTTCGGACGTAGCTAAATCTGATCCGTGCCGCTGGGCCGACGCCAAATCCAATCCATGTCCTCGGCTGGCTCGTCGCTCTCGTGGTTGGTCGGGAGGCCGTCGGCCTCAGCGCCGTTGGCGTAGGCCGGGGCGTCGTCCGCTTCGGCCTCATCCCAGGCCCAATCCACATCCCCATCTACATCTACGTCACCGAGATCGAGGAAGAGCGCCTCGGCGCGGCGCGGGGTGGCCTCTCCGGCCTGCGGCCGTGGCGTGCCGTCAGTGAGGCGGGCGTCGGGGTCGAAGCGCAACAGGGCTGCTTCCAGCTCCGCCTCGTGGTCGGCCGAGCGCTCGCGCCGGCTGATGCGCAGCCCGCGCCAGGTGCAGTTGCGGCAGGCATAGCGGTGGGCGGGCACGGCGGCCAGGTTATAGAAACGGTCGCTGAAATGGCGCGAGACGCGCACCAGTTCGTGCTCGCCACAGGCGGGACAGCCGCTGCCAGACCACAGCCCCCTGTTGCTGACCAGGACATGGCGTCGCCACAGCAGGTAGACCGCCAGCACCGCCAGCAGCCCCGCGGCGATGATCCACGCCCCGCCCGACGCCAGCCAGGCCACAAAGGGCCGGCCGCCGACCAGCCGCGCGATGCGCCGAAAGAGCAGCGGGTCGAGCAGCGGCAAAGCGGCAATGGCCAGGGCCGCTATTGGTAACACGACAAAGACGACCTTATCGAACACGCGGAAACCGCGCCACGGGATTGGCTCAGAACTGTTCACTACTCCGAACTCCGACGGCAAATTCCCACCTTCACTCATCGTAGGCGGCCTCTCTTACGGTATCACTTACAGCCCGGGCCGGGCAGCCGACAACGCCGGCCACCCGGCCCGTTGGATAGTGGGCGCGGCCCTAGTCCTGGAAGTCCCAGCCGAAATCGACCGACTCGCGCGCTTCGCCGCCGGCCAGGCGGATACCCTGGCGGCCGGTACCCGGCGCGGGCCACGTCCAGTTGCCGGGGATGAGCAAATCGACGTTCTCCGGGCTGAGGGCGTCGATGGACACGCAGTAGATGTCGGCGTCCAGCCCCTCGAAACGGTAGAGGCCATCGTCGTCGCTGACGGCCGTGGCCAGCCGGTCGGCCACGGCGATGATGCCGCCCGGCGGGCATGCGCCGCGGCCGAGCACCACGGTGATGCCGGGAATGGCCGACTCATTGGCGTCGAACGTGCCGTTGCCGCGGAAGAAGCCGCTGCCCTCTTCTGTCTCCACGCAGCCGCGCGAGGCCGTGCCGTTGGTCAGGAAGCACACGTCCTCCCAGACGACGCCGCTGATGGACGCCGACCCCGGCGCGGGCGGGCCGGCCGCCTCGGCGCCCTCTTCGACGACGATCTGCACCCAGAAGGCGTCCTCGGCCTGGCCGTTGATGCCGAACACAGTGCCGTTGGCGTCGGCCAGCTGCCAGTTGCTGCGGTAGGTACCGGGCGTCGCCGGCGCGGTCAGGGTGATGGCCACATCGGCTGATTGCCCCGGGGCGACGACATCCTCAATGGGCACAGTGCCGGTGATGCCCATCGCGTCGCCGTTGACGAAGGCCACGGCGTAGTCGTCCCACGGGCAAGTGCCGTTGTTGCGCAGCCGCCAGCCGGCCTCGAACTCCGCACCCGGCGGGAAGACGGTGTCATCGGGCACGGTCAGGTCGAGAACGAACTCGAAGCTGTTGGTGCAGTTGGCCGGCGCTTCGGCCACGGGCAGGAAGCGGAAGTCGAAGCCGAAGTCGACGTCGGCCAGCGTCTCGCCCTCGGCCAGGGTCACAGTGACGCTGTTGGTGGGCACGCCGTTGCTGAGCGGCGCGGTGATGACGCCGCCCTCTTCCATCACGGCGACGTTGGCCTCAGAGGCCGTGTCCAGGAAGATGCAGTAGGTGTCGGGGCTGACGTCCTCGAAGCGGAACGCGCCCGACTCATCCGTCGTGGTGGTGATCTCTTCGCCCGGCGCGGCCGTGGTGCAATCGCCGGCCAGCAGGCTGATGGTCACGCCGGGGATGCCCGGCTCGCTCAGGTCGCGCACGCCGTCGGCCTGGATGGTTGTGCCGTCGGCGCTGGCCACGCAGCCCTCGCTCAGGGGCACGGCCGGGTCAACCGTGCCGCCCGTCTGGGCGCACAGGTCATGCCAGACGAAGCCGCTGATGCCGGGCGTCACGCCCGCGCCCGCGCCCGTCGTTGGCGCGTCCAGACTCTCAGTCAGGGAGTTGTCCACGTCCAGCGTGAAGGTGTCGCTGATGCCGTTGACCGAGACCTCGTAGGTTCCGGCGGGCAGGCCCTCGACATCGAGCGACACGACCTCCTCGAAGGGTGCGAGCGCCTGGGTGCAGACGGCCGCGGGCTGGCGCAGGGTCGTGATGGCCACGCGGAAGACGTCGTCCGTTCGCTGGCTGATGACTTCGTCGATCTGGGTGCAGCCGTCGGGCAGGTTGCCGCTGGCGACGACATTCACCTGGACGGGAAATGACTCCATCAGCTGAATGTCGATGTTGCTGACTGTGGCCTGGCCGCGGGTCGGCTCGGTGTCGCTGGGGGCCGGGGTGGGTTCCGGGGCGACGGTCGGCGTGGCCGTCGCCTCTGTTCCGCCCTGGCCACAGGCGACCAGCAGGGCCAGCCCACAACAGAGCGCAAGGACCAGACCCGCTCGGTAGACGAGCGTGGCGGTGTTGGATTTGTCTGTCATTATTCTCTCTCCTCCAAAGAATCGGGCGCGGGCGGGCCGGGGAAGGCGGCCGTCGCGCCGGTAAACCTGACGCAGATGATAGCCAGTGCGGCGAGAGCGACAAGCGCGCCGCCTGTGGCGGCCACGCCGGCGGCCCAACCCGAGGGCCGGAAGCGCATTTCGACCGTGTGGCGGCCGGCCTCCAGATAGACGGCGCGGAAGGCGTAGTTGGCCACTTCGATGGTCACCGGGCGGCCGTCCACGCTCGCTCGCCAGTCGGGATGGTAAACATCGCTCAGGAAGAAATAGGCCGGCCGGTCGGTCGCGACGGTGAAGGCGACCTCGTTCGGCCCGTAGCGGTCGATGGTGATGGTCGCCTGGCCCGGCGCGCCGGTCAGCGCCTGGCCGCCCTCCAGCACGACGACGCGCGCCGGGTCGAAGGCGGCGTCGTGGGTGGCGGCGAAGGCGGCGTCGTGGTCGGCCACGACCTGGCTGTTGAACAAGACCATGGCCCGCGGCAGCGCCAGCGTGTTGAGGTAGATGGTCACCGCCGGGTCGGCGTCGAACACGGGCACGAGGAAGGTTGTGTCGCCGGGCGGTTCCTTTTTGCCGCCGATGACGTACTTGATGCCCAGAACGTTGTATTGCGGCGAGCCGCGATAGCCGACCGCGCCCATGTAGACGTTGTAGTTGGCCAGTTCCAGCGGATTATAGACGCCGCGGGCGGCGTAGAGGCCCTCGATCATGGGCATGTTCGGCTGCCACGCGCCGGTGGCGATGTCGAGGCGGTGAATGCCGGGGTCGGCGTGCAGGAAGGCCAGCCCCGGCGACCCGGCGGCAAAGCCCGGCGTCGGGTCGTTCCAGTCGATCTCCACGCCGCGCCCCAGGCCGTAGAGGTCGGCGAAGAGCAGGGCGACGGCCAGCGCGGCCACGACCGCCGCCG
>JAIBAS010000307.1 GCA_019695075.1 Promineifilum sp.
ACACCCACCCCTACACGCGGCTCAATCCTGAATGTGCAGACCAACCAGGAGTTGCCCTTCCTGCGCTGGGAAGAGGCCGTGGCCTTCATCCGCCGCTTTGTGACCCTGATCGATGAGAACGAATCGCCGCCCGAACCGCCGCGCGTGTAGGGGCGGGTCTCAGACCCGCCCCTACCCCCACTCCTACTTACGAGTGAACTTATGACCCGAAGCGCACAAATCCTCTCCACTGGCAGCTATGTCCCCGATCGCGTCGTCACCAACGCCGAGATCGACCAGCTCATGGGCGAGACGACGGCCGATTGGCTGGTCGCCAACGTCGGCATCCGCGAGCGCCGCTGGATGTCGCCGGAGCAGACAACCTCCGACCTGGTGACGGCCGCCGCCCAGCGCGCGCTGGACAAGGCCGGCGTGCGGCCGGAGCAACTCAACCTCATCATCGTCTCCACCGACACGCCCGACTACCTCTCGCCGGGCACTTCGGTCGTCGTCCAGCATAAGCTGGGCGCGGTCAATGCCGGCGCCTACGACGTCAATAGCGCCTGCGCCGGTTGGGTGACGGCGCTCGACCAGGGCGCGCGCACCATCGCCACCGACAGCGCCATGAACTACGTCCTGGTAGCCGGCGGCTATGGCATGAGCCGCTTCCTCGACCTGAGCGACAAGAAGACGGCCAACCTGTTTGCCGATGGCGCGGGCGCGGCCGTGCTGGGTGTGGGCGACACGCCCGGCTTCCTGGCCAGCAACTTCCTGGCCAAGGGCGAGTACTACGACGCCCTGGGCATCTATGGCGGCGGCGCGGCCTGCCCCAGCACGCCGGAGAACCTGGCCGCCTTTGGCCCGCCGCGCGTCCAGTTCGTCAAGAAGTTCCCGCGCACTTTCAACACCGAGTACTGGCCCAAGCTCATCCAGGGCGCGCTGGACAAGGCCGGCCTGTCGCTGGACGACATCGATCACTTTCTGTTCACCCAATTGAACCTGCGCACCATCGAGGCGATGATGGAACTGCTGGGCCAACCGCTGGAAAAGACCCACTGGGTCATGGACAAGTGGGGCTACACCGGCTCGCCTTGCGTCGTCATGGCCCTCGACGACGCCATCGAGAACGGCCGCGGCCCCCGGCCCGGCCAGCATATCCTCTTCTGCGCCAGCGGCGGCGGCATCAGCATGGCTGCTTCCGTCTGGCGGTGGGTATAGTTTAGGGGCTAGGGGTTAGGGATTAGGGGCTAGGGGAAGAACACTCTTCCTAATCCCTAGCCCCTATACGGAGGCCTGTCGTGTACATTGGAGATTACCTCGCCCGGCGCGAACTCTACTCGCCCGAGCGCACGGCCATCATCGACACCGGCAAGGAGCCGGAATGGCGGCTGACCTTCCGCCAGATGAACGCGCGCGCCAACCGGCTGGCCAACTGGTTGCGCGACGTGGCCGGCGTCGGCCGCGGCGACCGCGTGGCCATCCTGGCCCACGACGGCGTCGAGCATCTGGACACCTTTTTCGCCTGCGGCAAGCTGGGTGCGCTGCACACGGCATTGAACTGGCGGCTGCACCCGCAGGAGTTGGCCGGCATCGTCGCCCAAACGACACCCACGGTGCTCGTCTTCTCGGCCGAGATGGCCGCCAAAGTTGCCGCGCTGCAAGAACTCTTACGCGGTCGGCCGGAGGCCATCGGCCACTATTTCCACACCGAGGGCGACCCTGTCGGCGGCAGCCTACCCTTCGAGGCGACGCTGCAAGGCGCGCCGGACACACCGGTGACGACCGACGCGCTGGAGGCCGAGGACATCGCCGCGCTCATCTTCACCGGCGGCACGACCGGCCTGCCCAAGGCGGCGCAGGTGTCCCACCGCATGATCGCCTGGAACACGCTCAACACGGTCATCCACGACGTGACCCACGATGACGTTTACCTGAACGTTTTCCCCATGTTCCATACCGGCGGCCTGTTCGTCTACACCCTGCCGCAGATCATCTTCGGCGGCACGACTATCCTGATGCGCCAGTTCGACGCCCGGCGCGTGCTGGAACTGATCGAGCGCGAGCGCGTGACCGTTTTCGGGGCCGTGCCGACGATGTACCAGGTCATTACCCAGGCCCCCAACTGGGCCACCGCCGACCTGTCCTCGCTGCGCTTCTGCACGTCCGGCGGCGCGCCGCTGCCGGTGCCGCTGGTGGAGCAGTACACCCGCGCGAAGGGCATCCGCTTCAAGCAGGGCTTCGGCATGACCGAGTTCGGGCCGGGCATCTTCGCCCTCGCCCCGGAGGACGCCATCCGCAAGGCGGGCAGCATCGGCCGGCCCAACTTCTACGTCGATGCCCGTATCGTCGACGACGACAATCACTTCCTCGGCCCCGACGAGGACGGCGAACTGGTGTTGAAGGGGCCGTCGTACTGCTCCGGTTACTTCGGCGACCCGGAGGCCAGCGCCGCGGCCATCGACGATCGCGGCTACTTTCACACCGGCGACATCGCCTGCTATGACGCCGAAGGCTACTTCACTATCGTCGATCGCAAGAAGGATATGTTCATCAGCGGCGGCGAGAACATCTACCCCGTCGAGATCGAGAAGGTTCTCTACCAGCATCCGGCCGTGCTCATGTGCGCCGTCATTGGTCTGCCCGACGCCAAGTGGGGCGAGGTCGGCCGCGCCTGCGTGGTGTTGCGGCCGGGCGCGCAGGCAGACGAGGCCGAGTTGCTGGGCTTCATGGCCGCCCGTCTAGCCCATTACAAGGTTCCCAAGAGCGTCGTCTTGCGGTCGGAGTTGCCCATCTCGGCCGCGGGCAAAATCCTGAAGCGCGAGTTGCGCGATGAATATATGCGGGGATAAGGACCGGTTGGAGTAGGGGCGGGTCTTAGACCCGCCCCTACCGGCCCGCCCCTACACCCACCCACTAGACCATCACAAGGAGCATCCCATGTCATCCATCCCTACTCTACCTGGAATCACCTCTACGTTCGTCCCCACGGCCCGCCTGCTTACCCACGTGCTCACCAGCGGCCCGGCCGATGGCGAGCCGGTGGTCTTCGTCCACGGCAACGCCTCGTCATCGGTCTTCTGGGAAGAGACGATGTTGGCCCTGCCGCCGCGCTTTCAAGCCCTCGCGCCCGACCTGCGCGGCTATGGCGAGACCGAAGACCTGCTCATCGACGCCACCCGCGGGGCCAAGGACTGGGCCGAAGACCTCAAAGCTCTGTCCGACACGCTGGGCGACCGTCCGGCCCACCTGATCGGCTGGTCGTTGGGGGCCGCACCGGTGCTGCAATTCGCCCTGGACTACCCGGAGCTTGTCCGCAGCATCACCCTCGTCGCCCCGGTCAGCCCCTATGGCTTCGGCGGCACGAAGGACGTTGACGGCGCGCCCAGCTACGACGACTTTGCCGGGTCGGGCGGCGGTTCAGTTAACCCGGAATTCGTCCGCCGCATGCAGATAGGCGACCGCAGCGGCGATGACGCCAACTCGCCGCGCGTGGTCATCAACAGCTTCTACTACAAGCCGCCCTTCCATGCCGGCCGCGAGGAGGAGTTCCTCAGCTCGCTGCTGCTGGAGAAGACGGGCGCGGACCGCTACCCCGGCGACATGACGCCCTCGGCCAACTGGCCGACCGTTGCTCCCGGCGTGCGGGGGCCGATCAATGCCACGTCGCCCAAGTACCTGAACCTGAGCGGCATCACCGCCATGCTCCACAAGCCGCCTATCCTATGGATTCGCGGCGACAGCGACCAGGTCGTTGGCGACAACTCGCTGTTCGACTTCGGCACGTTGGGGATGCTGGGGGCCGTGCCCGGCTGGCCGGGGGTCGAAGTCTTCCCGCCGCAGCCGATGGTGGCCCAGACGCGGGCCGTCCTCGACCGCTACGCGGCCAACGGCGGCAGCTATCAGGAAGTGGTTATCGCCGACGCCGGCCATTCGCCTCACATCGAGCAGCCGGCGGCATTCATGGTCGCGCTGTTGAGCCATCTGGAGAGCTAAACGCGGAGGCAGTCATGTACACCTTCGACTGGTTGGCCAAGCAAGCCGATTTGCGCCCCGACAAGACGGCGTTGATCGACGCAGCCACGGGGCGGCGGCTGACTTACCCGCAGTTCCATCTGCGCGCCGGCTGCTTTGCCGACTTCCTGCGGCGCGAGTGGCGGCTGGAGCCGGGCGAGCGCATCGCCCTGCTGGCCCCCAACTCATCCAACTATTTCGAGATCCTCTGGGGCTGCGCCAAGGCTGAGGTCATCCTGGTCTGCCTCAACTGGCGGTTGGCCGTGCCGGAACTGGAGTTCATCATGCGCGATGCCACGCCGTCGGCGCTGGTCTACGACCCGGCCTTCGCCGACGCGGCGCGGACACTGGCCGAGCATTTGGGCATTAGCCGGCTGATGGCCCTCTCGGCCAATGGCGACGATAGGGCGCTGCCGGCCGGCGTCGCCGCCTACGAAGACGCGCTTGCGTCCACCTCTGGCCGCGAGGTAGTCATGCGCCCGCGCGGTCTGGACGAGACGTGGCATCTGCTCTACACCGCCGGCACGACCGGCCGGCCCAAGGGCGTCTTGCAGACCTTCGGCATGGTCTTCTACAACGCCCTGAACATCGGCCTGGCCATCGGCCTGACCGACGAGGACGTGACGCTCAACCTGCTGCCCTGTTTCCACACCGGCGGGTTGAACATGTACACCAACCCGACCTTCCACGTTGGCGGCACGGCCATCGTCCAGAAGGCGTTCGACCCGGCCGAGACGCTGCGGCTGCTGTCGGAGGAGGCCACGGCCATTTTTGGCGTGTCGGCCGTCTACCTGTTCCTCAGCCAACACCCCGACTTTGAGCGCATGACCTTTCGCAAGATGCGCTCCTGGGCCGCCGGCGGCGCGCCCATCCCCACCAGCCTGCTGGAACGCTACCTCGACCGCGGCATTGAGATTCAGTTCGGCTTCGGCATGACCGAGACGGGGCCGACCGTCTTCCTGATCGAGAAGGGGGCCGACCGTTCCAAGCTCGGCTCTGTGGGCAAGCCGCAGCTCTACGTCGATGTGCGCATCGTCGACCGCGAGGGGCGCGACCTGCCGCCCGGCGAGCGCGGCGAGTTGCTCATCAAGGGGCCGGGTGTCACCCCCGGCTACTGGCAGCGGCCCGACATTACCGCCGCGTCCATCGAGGACGGCTGGCTCCACTCCGGCGACGTGGCCGTGCGCGACGCCGACGGCTACTACACCATCGTTGACCGCTGGAAGGATATGTTCATCAGCGGCGGCGAGAACGTCTACCCGGCCGAGGTGGAGAACGTCATCTATCAACTGCCGGCGGTGGCCGAGGCGGCCGTCGTCGGCGTGCCCGATGAGCGCTGGGGCGAGGTGGGGCGGGCCTTTGTCGTCTTGCGACCGGGCGAGATACTCGACGCCGCGGCGGTGATCGCCCACTGCCGCCGCCAGATCGCCGCCTACAAGGCGCCCAAGTTGGTCGTCTTCATCGACAGGCTGCCGCGCAATGCCGCCGGCAAGGTCGTTAAGGACGAATTGCGCCGGTTGGCGCAGCCGGCCTAGACGAGAGGGAGCGCGGGCCATGAGACTGACTATCGGCGACGTCATCACGGAGCGAGTGACCTTCACCCAGGCGCAGTTCGACCGCTTCGCGGCCCTCAGCGGCGACGACAACCCCATCCACGTCGATCCCGCCTTCGCCGCGCAGAGCCGCTTCGGCCGGACGGTGGCCCACGGCATGTTCCTCTACGCCAACCTGCGGCGAGCGCTGGGGAAGCTGCTGCCCGGCGTGGCTCAGCGTGAGGGTTCGCTGATGTTCACCGCGCCGACGTACACCGATGAGCCGGTGCAGTTGCGGCTGGAAGTCGTTGACGTGGACGCCACCGGGCGCGTGTGGGTCAATACCACCGTGGTCGCAGAATCCGCATCCGCAGATGCGGGCGATGGCCAATTTGGCTGCCGCGGCGACGCGATCATGCAGATAGGCGGCGGCGCTGACGAGGCCGCGCCGGCTGTGGCCCAGCCCTCCCATTCGGCCGGCAGCTGGCGCGGCCTCGTCGTTGGCCAGTCGGCGTCGCTGCGGCGTGCCTATACCACCGCCGAACACGACGCTTACCTGGCCCTGCTGGGCGAGACGAACCCGCTCTTCAGCGACGCCACCTACGCCCGCCGCCGCGGTCTGCGCGGTCTGCCCCTGCCGGGGCCGCTGCTGGGGGCGCTGTTTTCCTGCGTCCTGGGCACGCGCCTGCCCGGCCGGGGCACGAATTGGCTCAAGCAGCGCTTCTACTTCTGCCAGTACGCTTTCCCCGGCGACGAACTGGAGGCCCACGCGCAGATCATTCGCCTGCGGCCGGACAAGGAGCTTGTCAACCTGCGAACGTGGATTACGTCGGCGGGCGAGTTGGTCTGCGATGGGGAAGCGTTGGTGTGGGTGGGCGATCTGATCCCGCAGGCCGGGGATCGGGCTTTATAAGGCATCGTTATGTCAATAGCTAACGCCAACGGCGTCAATCTCTATTATGAACTCCACGGGCCAGAGGACGCGCCCGTGTTGGTGCTCAATAATGGCATCCTGATGAACGCCGCCGGCTCGTGGGTTTTTCAGACGGCGGCGCTGTCGCGCCACTACCGCCTGCTGCAATACGATTGTCGCGGGCAGGGGCAGTCGGATCATCCCGACGGCCCGTACACGATGGCTCTCCACGCCGCCGACCTGGCCGGGCTGCTGGACGCGCTAGGCATTGAGCGCGCCCACATTGCCGGAGCCTCCTACGGCGGCGAGGTGGCCCAGGCGTTTGCCCTGGCCTACCCGGAGCGCGTGCGCAGCCTGATCCTGATGGACACGACCAGCGAGCTGGGGCCGGAGCTGCGGGCCACGGCCGAGAACTGGCTGGCCGCCGCCCGTCGCGCCGACCCGGAGGAGTTCTACAACGCTACCGTGCCGTGGAACTTCTCGCCGCAATTCATCCGCGAGCACGACGCCCTGCTGGCCGACGCCCGCCGCCGCTATGCCCTGCTCGACTTCCCGGCCGTGGCGCGGCTGTGCGAGTGCTTCCTGGGCGTCGACTTCACCGCCCGATTGGGCGAAATCACCGCGCCGACCTGCATCATCGTCGGGGCGCTCGATCTGCTGAAGGGGCCGGCCTACGCCCACATGCTCAAGACGGCCATTCCCCAGGCGGAGCTTCATATCCTGCCTGGCGCGGGCCACGCCTCACCGTGGGAACGGCCGGCGGAGTTCAATACCGTCGTGCTTGGGTTTCTGGCCAAACAGCCGTAACAAATGGTAGGGGCGGGTCTCAGACCCGCCCCTACAACCATTGCCAGTGGACAGTCATCTGTCAAGGAAGGGAACTATGCGCTTAAAAGAGAAAGTGTGTCTGATCACCGGCGGGGCGGCCGGCATCGGCCGGGCGACGGCCGAGCGCTTCGCTGAGGAGGGCGCGACCGTCGTCATCGCCGACCTGAACGAGGAGGTCGGGCGGGCGACGGCCGAGGCCATCGGCGCGACGTTTTACCGCGTCAACGTCGCCGACCGCGCCGCCGTGCAGGCCTGGGTCGATGATGTCGTCGCCCGGTACGGCCGGGTCGATGTGCTGGTCAACAACGCCGGCGTCCTGCGTGACAGCACGCTGGTCAAGGTCAAGGACGGCGAACTGGTCAGGCAGATGTCAGAGGCCGACTTCGACCTGGTCATCGCTGTCAACCTAAAAGGCGTTTTCAACTGCACGCAGGCCGTCGCCCCGACCATGATCCGCCAGGGCGGCGGCGTCATCCTCAACGCCTCGTCCATCGTTGGCCTGGACGGCAACTTCGGCCAGACCAACTACGTGGCCACCAAGTCGGCCGTCATCGGCATGACCAAGGTCTGGGCGCGCGAACTCGGCCGCGCCGGCATCCGCGTCAACGCCATCGCCCCCGGCTTCACGGCCACGGAGATGGTCGCGTCGATGCCGGAGAATGTTCTCGCGGGCATGAAAGCTCGGACGCCTCTGGGACGCCTGGGAGAGCCGCGCGACATTGCCAACGCCTATCTGTTCCTGGCCTCCGACGAGGCATCGTTTATCACCGGCGAGGTCTTGCGCGTCGACGGCGGCATCGTCGTCGGAACGTGAATAGGGACTAGGGGATAGGGACCAGGGATTAGTGGAGGAACGCTCTTCCTAGTCCCTGGAACCTAACCCCTAATCCCTAACCCCTAACCCTTACAATGACCAACGAGCTTTATCCATCGCACATCGCCGACCTGCTGAGCAAGCGCGCCGAGCTGACGCCGGAGCGCGTCGGCCTGGTCGTGGCTGAGTCGGCCGCGACCTATACCTACCGCGAGCTAAACGCCCGCGCCAACCGCCTGGCCAACCTGATGCGGTCGCTGGGGGTGGGCAAAGGTGATCGCGTCGCCATCCTGGCCCAGAACAGCGTCGTCTACGTGGACTTGCTCTACGGGTTGGCCAAGATCGGCGCCATCCTCGCGCCGCTCAACTGGCGGCTGACCGCCCGCGAGTTGAGCTACATCGCCGCCGACTGCGCCCCCAGGGCCATCGTTTGCGGCCCGGAGTACGCCGGCGTGCTGGCCGAACTGCGCCGCGAAGTGGACATCGACATCGTCCTGGGCATCGAAGGGGCGCAGATCGAGGGCGGGCAGTCGTATGAGGACGGGGTCGCCGCCGCGGCCGATGCCGAGCCGGAGCGCCCACCCCTCAACAGTGAGGACATCTGCTGCATCCTCTACACCTCCGGCACAACCGGCCGCCCCAAGGGAGCCATGCTGCCCCACCGCCAGGTGCTGTTCAACTGCATCAACACGGTCATTAGCTGGGGCCTGGGCGCCGACGACATCTCGCCCGTGATGACGCCGATGTTCCACGCCGGCGGGCTATTTGTTTTCCTGACGCCGCTGTTCTACGTCGGCGGCAAGATCATCATGGCCCGCAGCTTCGACAGCGAGGCGTCACTGGCCCTGATCCAGCGCGAGCGTTGCACTGTCGTCCTGGGCGTGCCGACGCTCTTCCAGATGTGGATGGCCAGCCCGTCATTTGCCGCGGCCGACTTCAGCGCCGTGCGCTACTTCGTCAGCGGCGGCGCGCCTTGCCCGGTGTCGCTCATTCACGCCTGGCGCGAGGCCAAGGGCGGTGTGTTGCGTCAGGGGTATGGCCTGACCGAGGTGGGCGTCAACTGCTTCACCATGAGCAACGAGGAGTCGGTACGCAAGATCGGCTCCGTCGGCCATCCCATCTACCACAGCCGCATGCGCATTGTTGATGGCGATGGGCGCGACGTAGTCCGCGGCGAGACGGGCGAGCTAATCATCTGGGGGCCGCACGTCTGCGCCGGCTACTGGCGCAACGAGGCGGCCACGGCCCAGGCGCTGCGCGATGGCTGGTTCCACACCGGCGACATGGCCCGTCAGGACGACGAGGGTTACTACTATCTGGCCGGCCGCTACAAGGACATGATCATCAGCGGCGGCGAGAACGTCTATGCCGCCGAGGTGGAGACCGTTTTCCTGGAGCACCCGGCCGTGGGCGAGGCGGCGCTCATTGGCCTGCCCGACGCCCATTGGGGCGAAGTCGGCCAGATGATCGTCGTCACCCGGCCGGGCCGAACGGCCACCGAAGAGGAGTTGCTGAGCTTCTGCCGCGCGCGGCTGGCACGCTATAAGGTGCCCAAGCGGGTGGTGTTTGTCGAGGCGCTGCCCTACTCGCCCTATGGCAAGGTCATCAAGGCGGAGTTGCGCCAGCGCTACGGCAGCGACGCCGCAAGTACATTGTAGGGCGGGTCGCGGTGACCCACCCCTATAACCTGCCAATCGTGGTAGGGGCGGGTCTCAGACCCGCCCCTACAGGCCGGTCGGCCAATAAAGGAGCCAATATGCCAATCATTACAACGAACGGAATCGATCTCTACTACGAAACCCATGGCCGCGGCGAGCCGCTGGTGCTCATCGCCGGCCTGGGCTATGACGGCTGGATGTGGCACCGGATGATCCCCGGCCTGGCCGAGCACTTCCAGGTCATCAGCTTCGATAATCGCGGCGTGGGCCAGAGCGATAAACCGGCCGGGCCATACACCGCCGGGATGTTGGCCGCCGACGTGATCGGCCTGCTGGACGCCTTCGACATCGATAAGGCGCACATCGTCGGCCACTCGATGGGCGGTTTCATCGCCCAGTCATTGGCGATCCATCACCTCGACCGGGTGAACCGGCTGGTGCTTTCGGCCACCAACTTCGGCGGGCCGCGTCACGTACCCATCAGTCCGGAGGCAATGGCCGTCCTGACCGACGTCACCGGCGACCCCATCGCCCGGCTGCGGCGCGGCATCGTCATCAGTTGCGCGCCCGGCTTTGCTGATCAGAACCCTGCTCTCGTCGATGACTGGGTCGATTACCGCGTCCGCCACCCCATCGATCCGGCCGGCTATCAGGCGCAACTGGCTATTGGTCTATCGCTGCTGCCGGAGGCGGCCGCCTTCGAGGACAAGTTGGCCGCCGTGACCGTGCCGACACTCATCCTGTTCGGCGAGCACGACAAGGTCGTACCCCCGGCCAATGCGGCGTTGCTGGCCGGGAAGCTGCCCAACGCGCAAATCGAGATTCTGCCCAACGCGGGCCACTTCTTTCCGTTTGAAGTGTCGGAGGAAGCCAACCGGGCCATCATTCGCTTCCTGTCCGCCTGATGCAGATGGGTACGTGGGTAGGGGCGGGTCTCAGACCGGCCCCTACCACGTTGGCCGCCGGGCTGTAACCGAACAGTAACCGGCGGGTGCTATCCTATAAAGAAGGGGCAGTCTGCTGTCCGGCAGTCCGCTGCCCAGATACTTCCGATGATCTGTTTGCTGTTCAAACCTTAGATTGGAGGAGATAGATGAAGAACCGTCGAACGCTGTGGATCGTATTGTCCCTGTTCACCGTCTTCGTGTTGGCCCTGAGCGCCTGTGGCGGCACGACCGCCACGGAAACGACCCCGACCGAGGCTCCGGCGGCCGAGCCGACCGAAGCCGTTGTTGAGCCGACCGAGGCCCCCGCCGAGGAACCGACTGAGGCTCCCACCGAGGCCCCCGTTGAGGAAGCCACCGTTGCGCCGACCGAAGAGGCCGCGGCCGAGAGCGAGCAGCCCTTTGCCGGCGAGGAACTGGTCATCGGCCTGATGACCGACAAGTCGGGCGCGCTGGCCATCTATGGCCCCAGCCAGACGCAGGGCTTCTACCTGGGCCTGGAGTACGCCACCGAGGGCACGATGGAAGTCGCCGGCCGGCCCATCCGCGTCGTCGAGATGGACAACGGCAGCGACCCGGACACGGCCGTCCAGCAGGCCCGCGAACTCATCGAGGCCGAGGGCGCCGAAATTCTGATCGGCAACGTCAGCTCCAGCGCCGCCCTGGCCACCATCCCGGTCGCTGAGGAAAACGACGTGATCTACATCGCCGAGCCGGCCGCCTCGCCGGCGATCACGGGCGAGAACTTCAGCCCCAACACCTTCCGCACCAGCCGCACCAGCGTCCAGGACGCTCTGGTCATGGGTAGCGGTCTCCTGGGTATGGGCGAGACCTTCGTGCAGATCGCCCCGGACAACGCCTTCGGCATCGGCTCGGCCTGCGCTTTCTACGCCATCGTCACCGCCGGCGGCGGCCAGTTCGCTGCCAACGACACCGCCGAGGGCTGCGGCACGGTCTACGCGCCGATTGAGACGACCGACTTCACATCCTACATCAATCAGCTGCTCGACTCCGGGGCCGATGTGTTGATCGTCTCCTGGGCCGGCGCGGGCTTTGCGCCGATGTTCCAGCAGATGAGCCAACTGGGCGTCTTCGATGAGATGACCGTCGGCACGGGCGTGGGCGACAACCAGACGCTGGCCGCGGGCTACGCCGACGCCGTCGGTGTGGTCGGCATCCAGGTCTACCACTACACGCTGCCGAATAACGAGATCAACGACTGGCTCGTCCAGCGGCACATGGAAGAGTACGGCACGCCACCGGACCTGTGGGCCGCGGGCGGCATGATGTCGGCCATCATGGCCGTCGAGGGCCTGAAGGCGACCAATGGCGACGCCAGCGCCGACGCGCTCATCGCCACCTACGAGGATAACTTCTCCTTCGAGGGGCCGAAGGGCACGACGACGATCCGCGCCGCGGATCACGTCGCCCTGCAGACGCTCTACTTCGTGCGCGTGACCAACGTCACCGACCCGGAGTTCAAGTTCGTCGAGTTGGTGCAGGAATTCGGCCCGGAGACCACGGTGCCGCCCTGCGCTCTCGTTGATCCCTACGCCGATCGCTGCGCCGAGTAGGATGGACTTAGTGTAACGATTGCTCACGCAAAGGCGCGAAGGGGGCAAAGAACGCCAAGGAAGAGTTGAGGTTGACTTTGCGCTCTTTGCGCCTTCGTGCCTTTGCGTGGGCTTCTTGAAGTGTTTCTTGTAGCGTTCTTTGCTACCTTCGCGCCTTTGCGTGAGCTTCCTAACCATGGACGATTCAACGATTCTGGAAACGCGAGACTTGCGCAGGCAATTCGGCGGCCTGGTGGCGGTGGACGGGGTCAGCATGAAGGTGCAGGCCCACACGCTCCATACCATCATCGGGCCGAACGGCGCGGGCAAGACCACCTTTTTTAACCTGCTGAGCGGCAACATCCGCCCCAGCAGCGGCCGGGTGCTCTTCAAGGGGCAGGACATCACCGACCAGCCGGCCCACCGCCGCGCCCACCTGGGCATCGGCCGCTCATTCCAGATCACCAACGTCTTCCCCAACCTGACCGTGTTGGAGAATGTGCGCCTGGCTGCCCAGGCGGTCGGCCACGACAGCTTCAAGTTCTGGCAGCATCACCGCCACTTCCAGCAGTATGAGGCTCGGGCCGCGGCCATCGTCGCCCAGGTGGGACTGGCGGCGCAGGCCGGGCTGCCTGCGCGCCTGTTGCCCCACGGCGGCAAGCGCAAGCTGGAACTGGGCATCTTGCTGGCCGCCGACCCCGACCTGCTGCTGCTGGATGAGCCGACGGCCGGCATGGCTCGCGAGGAGATTCCGATGTTGATGGAGGTCATCCAGAGCGTTCGCGCCGCCGGCGACAAGACTATCATTCTCGTCGAGCACAAGATGGACCTGGTCATGAACGTCTCCGACCGCATCTCGGTCATGCACCAGGGCCGACTCCTGGCCGAAGGCGCGCCGCTGGAGATCGCCGCCAACAAGACCGTGCAGGCGGCCTATCTGGGCGACCTGTACGGCGATCTCACCGGAAGGAAGTAATGGCTGCTTCGCCTTCACCCACACCCACGCCCGCCAACGTCCTCGAAGTCAGAGACATCCACACCGACATCGGCCAGTTCCACATCCTGGACGGCGTGTCGGTCGATGTGCCCGAAGGCAGCATCACTGTGCTGCTGGGCCGCAACGGCGCGGGCAAGACGACGACGCTCAAGAGCATCATCGGCCTGACGCCGCCCCGCAGCGGCGCGGTGGCTCTGCGCGGCCGGGAGATTCAGGGCGAGCCGGCCTATCGCATCGCCGCCCGCGGCATCGGCTACGTGCCGGAGCATCGCGCCATCTTCCGCGCCCTGTCGGTGGAGGAGAACTTGCGCATCGCCGAACGCAAGCCGGGCGACCTGAGCCGCCGCGGTGACTTCATCTTCGGCATCTTCCCCGACCTGAAGCGGCTGATCAAGCTGCCCGGCGGTAACCTGTCCGGCGGGCAGCAGCAGATGCTGGCCGTCGCCCGCGCGCTGGTGCCGGAGAATGGTCTACTGCTCATCGACGAGCCGAGCGAAGGGCTGGCCCCGGTCATTATCGAGCAAATGATGGAGGCCATCCGCCAGCTTTCGGCCCACACGACCGTGCTGCTGGTGGAGCAGAACTTCATCATGGCCAGCCAGTTGGCCGACCGCTACACGATCATCGAGACGGGCCGGTCTGTGAAGAGCGGACGCATGGCCGACCTGGTCAAGGACGAAGAGACGATCACCCGCTATCTGGGAGCCGCCTGACGGAGCCGCTATGACCGCACTGTGGAAGAACAATCGGGGCCTGTTGATCATCACCGCCATTGTTGTGGTGCTCATGGCCGGTCTGCTCCAAAGCCTTGAACCCAAGGTCTGGATGTCGATCATGCTGTCCGGGGCCACGCTGGCGGCGCTCTACTTCCTGGTCGCCTCCGGCCTGTCGCTCATCTTCGGCCTGATGGATGTGCTGAACTTCGCCCACGGCGTGCTGTTCGTGCTGGGGGCCTATGTCGGCCTGTCCACGTTCATGAACCCGCGGCTGCTGTTCAACACGCTGCCCTTCTTCTTCGTCCTCGTCGCCGCCATCACCGTGGCCCAACACTTCGGCCGCATCTTCTGGCGGCGCATCGGCACGGAGCGCGGGCGGCGGGTGGCCACAGCCGCCCTGTTGTTGCTGGCCGCGGCCGTCCTTTTCCTGGCTCTGCGCGGCTTCCCCATTCGCGCCCTCAACGCCTTCAACATCACCGCCGTTGGCGGCGCGGTGACGACGGCCGAGGCCCAGGAGCCTATGGCGACGATGTTGCGCCGCGTGACGATGGTGCTGCTGGCCGGGCTGCCCATCGGCTTGCTGCTGGCCCCCAAGCAGACCAAGGACGAGCTGCCGCTGCGGCCGGTCTGGCAAACGCTGCTCATCGCCGGCGTCGCCGTGGTCATCGGCTACGCCCTGCTGCTCGTCCGCGATCCCGGCGAGACGTTCATGCTGGCCATGTCCACCGACGTGCGCTTTGTGCTGGCCATCATTCTGGGCACAGTCGCCGGCGCGTTGGCCGGCGTCGGCATCGAAACGGCCCTCATTCGCCCGTTCTACGGCAACCCGGTCACGCAACTGGTGCTGACGCTGGGCCTGAGCATTGCCGGCATCGACCTCATCGAGGCCATCTGGGGCGAAGAAGGCAACCCACCCATGTCGCCGCCGTCGCTCTTTGCCGCCAACTGTCGCTCCGACTCGCTCCTGGGCTGGTTCAGCGAGCATTGCCAGTCGATTGACGTGCTCGGTCGGGCCTTTCCCACCTATCGCCTGTTCATCATCGTCGTCGGCATCCTCGTCTTCATCGCCGTCGGCGTGCTGCTGCGCCGTACGCGCATTGGCATGATCATCCGCGCCGGCGTGCAGGACAGCGAGATGGTGCAGGCGCTGGGCATCAACGTCCGTCGCGTGTTCACGTTTGTCTTCGCCCTCGGTTCGGCGCTGGCGGCCATGGGCGGCGTCATCGCCGCGCCCTATTTGGGCGTCTTCCCGGCCATGGGCGGCATCTTCCAATTGCAGGCTTTTATCGCCGTGGTCATCGGTGGCATGGGTAGCTACGTCGGCGCGGCCGTCGG
Source organism: Promineifilum sp. (assembly GCA_019695075.1). Lineage (GTDB taxonomy): Bacteria > Chloroflexota > Anaerolineae > Promineifilales > Promineifilaceae > Promineifilum. The sequence continues at coordinate 15,281 of JAIBAS010000307.1, forward strand.
CACGATCATCCTCGGCCTGGCGCGCGCCTTCGGCGACCATTTCGTCGCCGCGGGCATCAACGTGCCCTTTCTGGACACGGTCATCAAGGGTAGCCCGGCCATCGCCCGCGCCTCGACTGTGCTGATCATGGCCATTGTCCTGTTGGTCAAGCCGGCGGGTATTTTTGGCAAGAAAGAGTAGAGGCGAAACAGAACTGGTGAACACGTATGGAAAGTACTGCTTCCCTACCAACTAAGAGCGTGGCCCGCCAACGGCTGGGCGAGTGGTGGCCCTATCTGCTGGTGCTGGCCTTCCTGGTGCTCTTTCCGGCCATTGCCGCGCTGACCATTGGCGACTCGACGGCTGCCCAGCCCGGGGCAGGTTTCTTCGAGCAATTGGTTCAGCGCGCCGAGAGCGGCTATGCCAAGTTCTGGCAGGGCATGGTCATCCAAATGCTCATTCTGGGCATCTTCGCCATGAGCTATGACCTGTTGCTCGGCTACACCGGCATCCTATCCTTCGGTCACGCCATGTTCTTCGGCACGGGGGGCTACGCCATCGCTATCCTCATCGGCCGCAACTTCAACTGGCCATTCGGGCTGGCGCTCATCGCCGTGGTCGTCATCGCTCTGGTGCAGAGCCTCGTCTTCGGCGTGTTGTCGTTGCGCGTCAAGGGCGTCTATCTGGCTATGGTCACGCTGGCCTTCGCCGAGATGTTTTTCATCCTGGCCGAGGCGGGCGACTTCCGCGCCTACACCGGCGCGGACGACGGCCTGCATGGCTTCCCCGTGCCTGCCTATCTGAGCGCCACCGACCACCGCACGCGCTTTTACTACCTGGCGTTGATCTTCTTTGTGGCCGTCTTCCTGATGACCAAGCGGCTGGTGGACTCGCCCACCGGCCGGGTGATGATCGCCAGCCGGGACAACGAGAACCGGGCCATGATGATCGGCTTCAACACCTTCTGGTTCAAGCTGATCGCCTTTGTGGCCGCGGGCGTTTTTGCCGCGCTGGCCGGGGCGCTGTTCGCCCTCTACAACGTCAGCGTCACGCCCTCGGTGCTCAGCGTCGGCCGCACCATCGACGCTCTGGCCATGACCATCATCGGCGGTGTGGGCACGCTGGTGGGGCCGGTCCTCGGCGCGGCCATTATCCAGTTGCTTGGCTACTGGCTGGAACGCTGGTTTGGGGCCAACTGGACGTTGGTCTACGGCATCATCTTCATGCTCATCGTCATCTTCCTACCCTATGGCATCGTCGGCACCCTGCGGGCGCGCTCGTTCCGGCTGCGGGAGGGCTGGCGGCGCTGGCGGAAACTAGGGGATAGGGATTAGGGATTAGGGGATAGGGAAGGGCGTTCTTCCCTATCCCCTATCCCCTACAACCTAGCCCCTACTTCGCTCTAGTCGCCGGGGAAGAGGTACGTCTCGGCCTCGGCCGCTTCCTCCTCTTCGGTCTCAGCGCCTTTGCGCCGGAACTGGCTCATGTACAACTCGGCATACCGCCCACCCTGGGCCAGCAGGCTGTCGTGCGTGCCGCGCTCGATGATCTGCCCGGCGTCGACGAACAGCACCTGGTCGGCGTGGCGGATGGTGCTGAGGCGGTGGGCGATGACGAAGCTGGTGCGGCCGTGCAGCAACTTCTCCAGCGCCTGCTGAATCTGGCGTTCGGTGCGCGTATCGACGCTGCTGGTGGCCTCGTCGAGGATGAGGATGCGTGGGTCGATGAGGGCCACGCGGGCGATGGCCAGGAGCTGGCGCTGCCCCTGGCTGAGGCCCGCGCCGCGCTCGCCCAGCACGGTCTGGTAGCCGTCGGGAAGGCGCTCGATGAACTCGTGCGCGTGGGACAACTGCGCCGCGACGATAACCTCTTCGTCGCTCGCTTCCGGCCGGCCGTAGCGGATGTTGTTCATGACCGTGTCGCTGAACAGGAAGGTGTCCTGCAAGACGATGCCGATCTGGTGGCGCAGGCTCTGCTGGGTGACATCGCGCAAGTCGTGGCCGTCGATGGTGATGGCGCCTTCGGAGACGTCCCAGAAGCGCGGCAGAAGGTTGATGATCGTCGTCTTGCCCGCGCCGGTGGGGCCGACGATGGCCACTGTCTCGCCCGGCCGGGCGTCGATGTCCACGCCGCGCAAGACAGGCTCGCCCGGGTTGTACTCGGCCCAGACGTCGTGATAGACCACGTGGCCGGTGATGTTGGGCATGTCTTTGGCGTCGGGCTTGTCGGTGATCTCGGCCGGCTCATCCAGCAGGCCGAAGATGCGCTCGGCGCCGGCGACCGCGCTTTGTAGCATAGCCCACTGCGTGGCGATGGTCTGCACCGGGCGGTTGAACTGCTGCGTGTAGCCGATGAAGGTGATGATCAGGCCGACGGAGATGGCCGTGCCCAGCACGCCAGTGCCCACGCCGTTGCCGTTGAGCAGCAGCATGCCGCCCACGCCGGCGACGACGGCCAGGCTGACGAAGCTGAGCGCCTCCAGCGTTGGGCCGAGCGCGCCGGTGTAGGCCTGGGCGCGGATGTTGGCGTCGCGGTTGGCGGCGTTGCTCTCGCGGAACTGCTGGATGTTCTCGTCCTCGCGGCTGAAGGCCTGCACCTCGCGCACGGCGGAGATGCTCTCCTGCAGGTCGGCGTTGACGTTGCCGATCTGTTGCCGCGCACGGCGGAAGGCCTTGCGTGCCTGGCCGGAGAACCAGCGCGTAGCCAGGAACATCAGCGGCAGCGTCACCAGGCTGATCAGGGCGAAGGGCGCGTTGAGTCGCACCATGACCCAGATCGTCCAGACGATCTGCAAGATGCCCTGCAAGACCGACACCAGGCCAAAGCCGATCACCTGTTGCAGTGTGTCGCTGTCGTTGGTGAAGCGGCTCATCACGTCGCCGACCTCGTGTTTGGTGAAGTAGCCCAGGGAGAGGTGATGGAGGTGGCCGAAGACCTGAGCCTGCAAGTCGCGCAGGACGCGATAGCCGGATAGGCTCATGATGTAGAACATCAGGCCACTGAGGACGGCGCTGCCGACGTAGAGGCCGACGATGAGCAGGATCAGGCCGCCCAGGCCGCTGAGCGTCTCGGCGGCCGTGGCGTCGAGGCGCGGCGTCGTGTACCAGCAATTGCTGAAAGCCTCGTCGGCGTTGCCGAAGTTGGCGAACGCGCTCAGCGCGCTGCCCGATGTCTCCCCCGCTGCCTGGGCCACGGTGTAGGGACTGAGGTAGCAGTCCACCGCCTGGCCGGTCAGGTTGGGGATGAGGATTTGCATGTACGTGCTGCTGACGATGAGGACGGCTACGAGCAGGAGCGCCCAGCCGTAGTGGCGGAAGTACTGCCACAGACGGCCGAGGGTCGCGCTGGCGCTGCGCGCCTTGCTCGTTTCCGCCGCGAATTGTCGAGGATGCTGCATCATAGTGTGTTCTCCAAATAGGGGCTAGGGATTAGGGAATAGGGATTAGGGGAAGAACGTTCTTCCTAACCCCTAGCCCCTAGCCCCTGGCCCCTAATCCCTGCTGACGTCCTCCGCCAACTGCGAGTGATAGATGTCGGCGTAGATCGCGCTGTTCTCCATCAGTTCCTCGTGCGTTCCGCGGGCGACGATGCGGCCCTTTTCGAGCACGAGGATTTGGTCGGCGTTCAGCACGGTGCTGATGCGCTGGGCGATGACGAAGCTGGTGCGCCCCTCCATGAGCCGGTCGAGGGCCTTTTGGATCTCGTACTCGGTGTTGAGGTCAACGCTGCTGGTGCTGTCGTCCAGGATCAGGATGTGCGGGTCGAGCAGCAGGGCGCGGGCGATGGCCACGCGCTGCTTCTGGCCGCCGCTGAGCGTCGTGCCGCGCTCGCCCACGGGCGTGTCGTAGCCTTGCGGGAAGCCGGTGATGAAGTCGTGGGCGGCGGCCGCCTGGGCCGCGGCGACGATCTCCTCGTCGGTGGCGTCGGGCCGGCCGAAGGCGATGTTGTCGCGGATGCTGCCGCTAAACAGCACCGTCTCTTGCAGGACGATGCCGATGTGTTGGCGTAGGCTTTCCAAAGTCACATCGCGCACGTCGCGGCCGTCGATGAGCACTTGCCCCTCGCTGACGTCATAAAAGCGCGGAATCAGGTTGATGATGGAGCTTTTGCCGCTGCCCGTCGCGCCCAGCAGGGCAACCGTCTGGCCCGGCTCGGCGCTGAAGCTGATGTCGCTCAGCACCGGCTCGCTGCCGGCAAAGTAGCGGAAGGTCACGTCGCGGAATTCGACGCGGCCGTCCACCGCGGCCAGTTCGGTCGCGCCGGGCTTGTTCTCCACGTCGTTCTTGGCGTCGAAAATCTCGAAGATACGGTCGGCGCTGGCTCCGGCCTGAGCCATCAGGGAGATGATGAAGCCCAACTGACCCATGGGCACAAAGACGTAGATGAGGTAGAGGCTGAACTTCTGCCACTCGCCCAGCGTCAGCGTGCCATTGATGATTTGCCGGCCGCCGAAGTAGAGCACCGCCGCCTGGCCCAGGTTGGCGATCAGGAAGATGAATGGGAAGAGGAAGGAGAAGATGCGGCTGACCTTGACGCGCTGCTCCATCAGGGAGTCGATGCTGTCGTGGAAGCGCTTCTCCTCGCGGGCCTCGCTGGTGAAGGCCTTGACGACCTTCAGGCCGGCCAGGTTCTCTTGCAGCGTCGTGTTGACGCGGCCGAGGCGCTTCTGCACTTCCACAAATAGCGGTTGGGAGATCATGCCGAACAGCATGAAGATGATCAGCGCCAGCGGCAACACCGGCAGGACGACCAGTGTCAGCCGCAGGTTCGTCACCAGCAGGATAATCAGCGTGCCGACAAGCAGGATCAGCGCCTGGAGAGCCATGAGCAGGCCCTGGCCGATGAAGGTGCGCAGGCGTTCGACATCGTCGGTGGCGCGAATCATGAGCTGGCCGGTACGGTTGCGGTCGTGGTAACTGAAACTCAGACGCTGAATCTTGGCGAACAGATCGTTGCGCAGGTCGAAGGCGATGTTCTCCGACAGGGCCTGGGACATGAAGTTCTGGCCAAAGGCGAAGACGCCACGGGCGACGGCGAACAGGACGATGATCAGCGTCGCCGTCAGCAGCACGCTGGGCGCGTTGTCCAGTTGCGCCTGGGCCGAGGTCAGGTCGAGGCCCAATTGCTGCGCCGCCAACGCCTGGATGTTGGCCGGCAGGGACAGGATGCCCTGGTTGGTGGCGTTCTGGATAATGGTGTCGATGATTTGCTGCACCAACTGCGGTACAGCCAACTGGGCCGCCGTGGCGATGAACAGCGACAGCACTGCCCCCAGCGTCAGCCGCGGGTAGCGCAGGAGATAGCGAAGGGCGCGGCCAAGCGAGGCCAGGGTGGGCCGGCCGGCGCGCTTGTTGGGCTGCGCGGCGGGCGCTCTGCTTGCGAGTTGCATATTGTCCTCTTGTGTTTGTTATCCTTTGTACGATTCGGCGCAGGAGTTGAGCTTGGTCAGTAGGGTGCCAAGGGTGTCCATCTCTTCGGGCGTGAAGGCGGCGAAGAGACCGCCGACGAAGCGCATGTGCAAACTGGTGTGTTGGCGCACGCGCTGCCGTCCGGCTTCGGTCAGGGCGATGTTGAAGCGGCGGCGATCCTGTTCGTCCAGACGGCGCTCGACCAGGCCGTCATCCTCCAGGCCTCGGATGAGGGCGCTGATGGTGTTGCGACCTTTGCCTTGATGGTCACTGATCGTTGACGGATTCATGCCGTTGCCGTCGCCCGACCACTCTTCGAAGAGCAGCAGCAACAGCAACCGGTACTGGGCGTAGGACAGGCCAGACTCATGGAGACTGACTTCGCCTAGCCGGAACATCCGATGGGACACGCGCCAGAACTGGTCCATCAGGCGCGCCGCCCGCGGATCGGAACTGGCAAACAGCGAGGCCGTAAATGCCTGCATCTGTTTGGCCTTCTCGTGATCTGCTGTATACGTGTAGGGCATAACTTGTTTATTCGCTCACGAAATATACAAGATAGAATTGTACGTAATCGAACTATTTTGTCAAGAGGGAAGGAGCATTTTCACGGGAAAGCCGCTGAAAGCTGGTATACTGGGGTGGAACGCTTGCCCGCCCGCCCGCAGTTTTCTGAATCGTCACAGAGGACACTGTGACGTCGGGCGAAAATGGGCTATGCTAAGCAGCGGTCCCATTCCGCAGCCCTCTCCGTTGCCCTGTCGGGCAACGAGACACCGAAACGAAGGAAACTCCATGTCCCTAAACCAATCACCAATCAACCGCCCTCTGGAACCACAGCGCCGGGCCATCGTCGTCGGCGCGTCGTCCGGGTTGGGCGCGGCCCTGGCCGGCCGGCTGGCGGCGCAGGGCTATCGCGTAGCCGCCGTGGCCCG
>JAIBAS010000430.1 GCA_019695075.1 Promineifilum sp.
ATTGTTGTCCATCATCGCCGTTACCGTCGCCCTTGCCAGCATCGCTGGAGCCGATCCCGTGAACAAGTGCTGCCCGATCACCGGCAAGCCTGTGCTGCCAAATTGCAAGACCACCTATGAAGGCAAGGAAGTCGCCTTCTGCAGCGGGAAGTGCTGCAAGGAGTTCAAGGCCGACCCGAAGAAATACGCCGACAAGATCAAATAAGGAAGGGCGCAACCCACCAGTAACCACGAATCAAACGAGAACGGCGGCTGTTAGATTAGCCGCCGTTTTCTATTCTATTCCCTCGCCCGGCCCAATGGCCGGGCGAGCATCACCCCTGCTCGCGCATCAGCGCCCGCTCCGCCTGCGCCTCCTGCCGCGCCTCGGCGCTGAAGAACAGCCACTCCAGCCCGATGGCCGTGGCGTAGAAGAACGTCACCCCGGCGAAGACGGCCGTAAAACCCACCGGCCCATAAGCCACCTGGAGCCGCCCGCTGACCTGCGGCATGATGAACCAGCCGACCTGAAAGACGAGATTCGTCAGGCTGACTGCCAGCGCCTGGGCCTGCTGCGGCACGCGCTCCAGGATGAAGGTCTGATAGACCGGGTTGCTGAGGTTCATCAGCGCCAGCCGGAAGATGTAGGCCACGCCGGCGACGACGAAGACCACCCCCGCGGCGGCGCGCCCCGTCGGCACAAGCCACGCCCCCAGCCCCAGCGTGATCAGAAAGGGGATCGACAGCGCCTGCGTCAGCATGACCGTGCGAATCTTGCCCAGCCGGTCGGCCAGTGGCGGCCCGGCGAACTGCCCCACGGCCATGGCCAGCCCGCCCAGGGCGAAGACGACGCCGATGGCCGGGTCGGGCTTCAGGTAGACGTTGCGGAAGTAGACGTTCATGAACGGCTGCATCAGCCCCGCGCCCAGGCCGATGACCAGCGAGGGCAGCAGAAAGCGCGTGAACAGCCGCCAGTAGCGCCGCAACTGCACCCAGGGCAGTTCCACGTTGGCGTCACTCCGCGCCGCCCGGCGGATGAACAGCAGCGGCACGATCGTCAGCCCACTGAGGGCGACCATGCTGCCGAGGGTGAGCTGGTAGGCCAGCGTGTCCGTCGGCCCCACGCCGGCCAGCGCCCCCAGCCGGCCGGGCAGCACGCCCGCCAGCAGGTTGCCGAAGAAACTGGCCACGGTCGATAGCCCTGCCTGGAAGCTGAAGACCCACTGCCGCTCGCGCGCGCCGGTGTTGGCCATCAGAAACGGAGCCACGGCCACCGTGCCCAGGCTCATGGCCACGCCGGCCACCATGCGAAAGGCCACCAGCGGCAGCTGCGCCGGAAAGAGCACCAGCCCCAGGTAGGCGACCATTGAGATCAGCCCGGCGACGATCATGACCCCCTTGGCCGAGTGGCGCTGGGCCAGGTAGGCCGCCGGCAGGGCCATGGCGATGGTGGCCAGCGATGCCGCCGAGGTCAGCGTGCCCAGGAAGGCCTCGTCGTAGCCCGGCCCCAGGCTGAGGACGTAGAAGTTGAAGGTGAACAGAAAGATGCCGAACGTCAGGCCGGTGCCGATGCCGAACAGCAGCACCAGCCAGACGTTGCGGGAGAACAGGCGGATCATGGCCGCATAGGCGGCCAGCCCGCGCCCAAGGCGGGTCATGGGGAATGTCCTTGTCGGCCGGGCCGGGGAGAGCCGCGGCCGGCGGCGCGGCGGCGCGCCGGTAGATTCGTTATTGCTCGACGGGGTAGCCGGCCTCTTGCCAGGCGACGATGCCGCCGGTCATGTTGTGGACGTTCGTGAAGCCCTGGTCGCGCAACATACTCGCCACCTGGGCGCTGCGGTTGCCGGTGCGACAGGTGACGATGATCTCCTTGTCGCGCGGCAACTCCGCCAACCGGTCGGCGACTTCGCCCGACGGAATGAGGGTGATACTGGGGATGTGGCCGGCGGCGTATTCGTCCGGCTCGCGCACGTCCAGCAGAAAGACGGCCGGGTTCTGGCGAATGGCGGCGACGGTCTCCACGTCCACGTCGTCGCCCAGCGTGGCCAGGTCGATCTCCTCGATGGCCGGGCCGGTCGTTTCGTCGTCGCTGCCGCCGCAAGCAGCCAGCGCCGCGCCGCACAACAGCGCCAGCGCCAGCAGCACAAAGCTCACTTTTCTCATGGTACCTCCAGGGTTTTCGTTGGTCCGCTCCGCAAGGAGGGCCAGCCCGGATCGTACCCAAGTAAGGCCGGTAATACAAGCTCGCGTGCGTTAGCGGATCGCCATGCTATACTCAGTCTGAGCCGGCCCCGGTGCGGCCGTCGCGCCGGCGTGGAGCAAACGTCATGCAAGCAATCGTCGCTTTCCTCGTCGAGGAGCCTCTCCTCCTGTTGTTCATCGTCGCCGGCCTGGGCTATTTGCTGGGCAACATCAAGGTCAAGGGCATCAGCCTGGGCGTGGCCGCGGTGCTGTTCGTGGGCCTGGCCTTCGGCGCCCTCAGCCCGGACATGAAGCTGCCGTCGGTCATCGTCGATCTCGGCCTGATCATCTTCGTCTACACTATCGGCCTCAGCAGCGGGCCGGGCTTCTTCGCCTCCTTCAAGCGCAAGGGGCTGCGCGACAACACCTTCGTCTTCCTGCTGCTGCTCTTCGCCGCCCTGCTGACCGTCGGCGCGGCGCAGCTGTTCGGCCTGCGCTCGACAGTCGCCGCGGGTATGTACGCCGGCAGCCTGACCAACACGCCCGCCCTGGCCGGCGTGCTAGAGACGGTCGCCCGCATCACGCCGGCGGCGCAGGCGGACGTGGTTGGCACGGAGCCGGTCATCGGCTACTCCGTGGCCTACCCGATGGGCGTCATCGCCATGCTCATCGCCGTCTACGTCATGCAGCGCGTCTTCCGCATCGACTACCGCGCCGAAGCGCGCGCGCTGCGCCAGTTCAACGTCGTCGAGCAGGAGCTATTCGTCCGCACCGTGCGCGTCACCAACCCCGAAGCGGCCGACACGCCCATCAGCACGCTATTCCGGCGCATGGACTGGGATGTCGTCCTCTCGCGCCTGAAGCATGACGGCAAGCTCCAGCTCACCACCGGCGAGACCAGCCTGGCCCTGGGCGACCTGGTCAACGTCGTCGGCATCCCGGAGGAGGTCGAGAAGGCCGTCGCCTGGCTGGGCGAGCCGTCGGGCGAACAACTGGAGTTGGACCGCAGCCAGTACGACTTTCGCCGCATCTTCGTCAGCAACCCCGAGATCGTCGGCCGCTCGCTGAACGAACTCGACCTGCCGCGCAACTACGGCGCCATCGTCTCGCGCGTCCGCCGCGGCGACATCGACCTGCTGGCCCACGGCGACACCGTCATCGAACTGGGCGACCGCGTGCGCGTTGTCGCCCTGCGCACGGACATGCCCCAACTGACCAGGCTCTTCGGCGATTCCTACAAGTCGCTCAGCGAGGTCAACCTGCTGACTCTGGGCATCGGTCTGGCCATCGGCGTGATCATCGGCCTGATCCCTATCCCCCTGCCCGGCGGCGTGGTCATCAGCCTGGGCATGGCCGGCGGGCCGCTGCTCGTTGGCCTGGTGCTGGGCGCGTTGCGGCGGACGGGCGGCCTGGTCTGGACCATCCCCTACAGCGCCAACCTGACCCTGCGCCAGATCGGCCTGACGCTGCTGCTGGCCGGCATCGGCATCCGCTCCGGCTACACTTTCCTGACCAACTTCGCCGACAGCGGCGGCACGCAGGTCTTCTTCGCCGGGCTGGTCATCACCACCGTCATCGCCTTCCTGACGCTGTGGCTGGGCTACCGCGTCCTGCGCATCCCCTTCGGCATGCTGACCGGCATGCTGGCCGGCCTGGGCACGCAGCCGGCCACCCTCGGCTTCAGCCTGCAACAGGCCGACAACGAACTGCCCAACCTGGGCTACGCTCTCGTCTTCCCCGTGGCGACGATCACCAAGGTCGTCGTCGCCCAGTTGTTGTTGCTGCTGCTCAAGTAGATCATGAACGAAGTGGCCGCGCCACAACCGCTGTTGGCGACTCCGCCAGAACCCGTTCAGCCCACCGGCTCGGCCGCCGGCCGCGGCGCGCGCAGGCTGGTGTTCCTCGTCATGATGTTTCTAGTGGGCATCGCCCTGGGCACTGTGCTGGTCGCCATCGATATTGCCCCGACAACGTCACTGCCGCTGGCGGTAACACTGTTGCTTCTGCTGCTGGCGCTCTGGTTGGCCACGCTGGCGCACGAGTCCGGGCATGCGTTAGCCGCGCGGCTGGTCGGTTGGCAACTGCTGGCCGTCGCCGCCGGGCCGCTGACCCTGCGCCACACCCTCAATGGCCCGCGGCTAGAGCGCAACGCTCTGAAACACGCCGCCGGGTTCGTCTACGCCATTCCGCGCGACGATGTCCAACTCCGCCGGCGGCGTTTTATCATGGTGGCCGGCGGCCCAACCGCCAGCCTGCTGGTCGCCCTGCTGGCCGTCTATCTGGTGCGGATCAGCGGGGATGGTCTGCTGGGCACACTCGCCTTCCAGTTGGGAGCGATGTCCTTCATCATCAGCGTGATGACGCTCGTGCCCTATCGGTACGGCGGCCTGGCCAGCGATGGCGCGCAGATGCTCAAGCTGCTGCGCGGCGGGCCGGGCGTCGCGCAGCAACTGGCCATCCAACTGCTGCTGGCGGCCCTCGTTGGCGGCGTGCGACCGCGCGATCTGGATGAAGCGCTCATGACACGCGCGCTGGCGGCCGGCAACCCGACCGATACCCCCACAGGGCACTATCTCGCCTACTGGCGTGACATGGACCGCAGCAACATCGCCGGAGCGGCGGCCCATCTCGACCAGGCATTGGCCCATCGGGCAACAGCGTCGTCTTTCCAACCGGCGTTGGCCGCAGAGGCTGCTTATTTGACGGCGCGCTATGACAGCGCCCCTGACGCCGCCGCCACGGCCGAGGCGTGGCTGCAATTGGCCAAACCTCCCGGAGCAATCGACTCCAACTACCGCCGGGCCGAGGCGACGGTACGACTGGCTCAGGGGCGCACCAGCGACGCCCTCGCTGCGGCCGACGATGCGTTACGCCTCCTCGACCGGGCCAGTGATATTGGCGGCGCGACGGCTGAGCGCGAGTGGCTGATGGGGTTGCGCGAGGCGGCCGTCGCCGCCGAGGGCAGCGTGTGACGCGGCGGCTGCCGGCTCTGGCCGTGGCCCTGCTGGGCGTGGTCGCCGCCGTCGCCTTCTACCGCGTCGTCTACGGCAGCGTGGCCGAGTTGGTCGCCGCCCTCGACCACTGCCAGGAACTGTACTGCGACTTCACCCGCCAGTACTACACTACCGGCCGCGACATCCTGGCCACCGGCCAGCCCGCCAACGGCTACTTCTACAGCTCCTTCTTCGCCCTGCTGCTGGCCCCCTTCGGCCGCGTCGCCCCGGAGACGGCCGTACAACTCTGGACGCTGGTGCAACTGCTGGGCATCGCCCTGCTGCTGCTGCCCGCGCTGGACTTCGGCCGCGAGTCGCCGGCCGCCGGCGCGCTCTACGTCATCCTGCTGGCCTTCTCCATGCCCCTGCTCCACAACCTCAAGTGGGGGCAGGTCAGCACGCTGGTGACGGGCGGAGCCTTCGCGGCGCTGTTCCTCTACCGGCGCGGCCGGCTGACGGCGGCGGCCGTCGTCCTGGCCCTGGCCGCGGCGGTCAAGTACTACGTCGCCATCGTCGCCGTCGCCTTTCTGCTGCGGCGGGAGTGGCGACTGCTGCTGACGCTGGCCATTGCCTTCCTCGTCCTGTGGCTGGTCGTGCCCACGGTGGCCCTGGGGCCGGCCGGCAACGCGGCCTTCTACGCCACGGTGCGCGAGCGCGTCGCCCACGCCATGACGACGTGGATGCCGGAGGACATCAACGCCCAGTACCTGCCCAGCGTCGCCGGCCGCTGGCTGGGCACGGCCGCGGGGCGGCCCTTCTGGCGGCTGCTCGGCTATGGGCTGTTCGGGCTGAATCTGCTGGCCGTGGCCCGGCTGGTGTGGCGGCGCGGGCCGCGCGACGTGGAATGGGCCTTCGCGCTGCTCTTTCTGGGCCTGCCGCTGGCCATCGACACTTCCTGGCCCCACTACTTCGTCTACCTGCCCTTTGCCCAAACGCTCGTCTGGCTGGCGCTACGCGAGGCGACCGGCTGGACGCGCCGGCTGGCGGCCTTCTTGCTGTCCGTCTCGGTCGTCCTGGCGTCGATGCCCTTCTTCGCTCTCGTCGGCCGCTGGCAGGACTACAGCCAGTACGGCATCCTCTTCGTGGCCAACCTCGGCCTGCTCATCACCGCCCACGCCCTCACTCTGCGCCCGGCAGCACGATCCGGTCGTCCGGCGTCGCCGGCTGAACCGGCAACCGCTGCCCGCTAACCGGCTCGTAGAGGCCGACGGCGAACCCGGCCGCCGGCGTGGCCCCGGTCAGGAAGCGCTCGTCGGCCACCACCTCGCCCGGAACCCAACACCACATCGGCACGGCCGCCGGCGGGCCGTCGCTCTGGCCGATGGTCGCGCCGCCCGCGTCGAGGGCGTGGACGAAAGCGGAGAACTCGGCGCGGGGGAAGTCGAGCGCCTGCCAGTAGAGCGTCAGCGTCTCGCCGCCCGCCGTCGGG
>JAIBAS010000390.1 GCA_019695075.1 Promineifilum sp.
GCGCGCTCTGGATGATGCGCTCGGTGGCCGTGTCCACGCTGCTGGTGGCCTCGTCGAGGATGAGAATGCGCGGGTCGGCCAGCAGCGCGCGGGCAAACGACACCAACTGCCGCTGGCCGACGCTCAGATTGCTGCCGTTCTCGCCCACCTCGGCCTCGTAGCCGTCCGGCAGGCGGCGGATGAAGTCGTCGGCCCCCACGGCGCGAGCGGCGGCCCGCACCTCGGCGTCGCTGGCGTCCAGCCGGCCATAGCGGATGTTGTCGGCCACCGTGCCCGTGAACAGGAACGTGTCCTGCAAGACGATGCCCAGTTGTTGCCGCAGGCTGTCGCTGGTGACGGCGCGGATGTCGTGGCCGTCGATGCGCAGCGAGCCGCCGGTGATGTCGTAGAAGCGCGCCAGCAGGCGGATGATGGTGCTCTTGCCTGCGCCCGTCTCGCCCACCAGGGCGATGCGTTCGCCCGGCCGGGCGTGCAAATTCATGTTGTGGAGCACGCTCCTGTCGCCCTCGCGGTAGGCAAAAGACACATCGTCGAAGACGACATCGCCGCTCACGCGCGGCAGCGGTTGCGCGTCGGGCGCGTCCACCAGGTCAGGCTGCAAATCAAGCAGCTCGAAGATGCGCTCGGAGGCGGCCATTGTCGCCTGGAAGGTGTTGTAGCGCTGGGCCAGCTCGCGGATGGGGTCGAAGAAGCGCTCCACGTAGAGGACAATGGCCACCAGCGTGCCCGCGGTCAGGGCGTCGCCCAGCACCAGCCAGCCGCCGACGCCGATGACCAGCGCCGTGGCCAGCGAGCCGATGAAATCGACGCCGGGGAAGAACAGCGCCGCCAGCCGCGTGGCCTCGACGTTGGCGTCGAAGAACGAGCGGTTGAGGTCATCGAAGTACTGGAAGTTGCGCGTCTCGCGCGTGAAGCTCTTGGTGACGCGAATGCCGGAGATGGATTCGTTCAGGAAGCCGTTGATGAGCGACAGCCGTTGGCGCGTGGCCCGATAGGCCTGCCGGACGCGCTGCCGCCAGTAGTTGGTCAGCCAGACCATCAGCGGCATGACGGCGAAGGCCACCAGCGCCAGCTGCCAGTTGAGCAGCAGCATGGCGATGACGATGCCGACCAGGTTGAAGACGGAGCGGAACAGGCCGGTGATCGACCAGGTCATGAAGTCCAGCAGCACGCCCACGTCGCCGATCAGCCGGCTCATCAGGCGGCCGACGCTGTAATTGCTATAGAAGTTGAGCGTCAGCCGGTGCAGGTGGCGGAACAATTCGCTGCGCACGTCGGCGACGATGCGCGTGCCGACGTAGGCCATGATGTGGACGCGGGCGCGGTTGGTCAGCCACTCGCCGATGGAGGTGACGAGGAAGACGATCGTCCACAGCCGCAGCACGTCGGCCGAACCGGCGCGGATGCCGTCGTCGATGGCGAAGCCGATGATCGCCGGCCCGGCGACGCCAAACAGCGTGCTGGCCGTCATCAGGATGATGGCGACGATGACGCGCGGCTTGTAGGGGGTCAGATAGCCGCCCAGGCGGCGCACCAGGCGGCCGTCGTAGGCCTTGCCCAGCAGTTCGTCATCGTCGCGCAGCAGTTGGCGAATGCGCGCCTCGCGGGCCTCGCGCTCGGCGTCGATGGTCACGTTTGTTGTGGCGGGCGCGGCCTGGCCGTTGGCCCGTTCGTCGGGGTTCACTTTGAGGGCCATGACGCTATCTCCTCGCCTCCGCGGCCATGCGCTCCTGGAGAGCGACGAACTCCTCCTGATCCTTCAGTTGCAGGTCGTAGATCTGCCGGTAAAGCCCCTCCTCGGCCAGCAATGACTGGTGCGTGCCGCGCTCGGCGATGCGCCCCTGGTCGAGGACGAGGATGGTGTCGGCGTTCTTCAGCGTCAGCAGGCGCTGGGCGATGATGAACGTCGTCCGCCCCTTCATCAGTTCGGCCAGCGCCGACTGGATGAGGTGCTCCGTCTCCGTGTCCACGCTGCTGGTGGAGTCGTCGAGAATCAGGATGCGCGGGTCGGCCAGCAGGGCGCGGGCGATGGCGATGCGCTGCTTCTGGCCGCCGCTCAGCGTCACGCCGCGCTCGCCGACGCGGGTCTCGTAGCCGTCTTGCAGTTCCAGGATGAAGTCGTGGGCGTGGGCCACGTGGGCCGCGGCCTCGACCTCCTCGCGGCTGGCCTCCGGCCGACCATAGGCGATGTTCTCGGCCACCGTCTGGCTATACAGGAATGGCTCCTGCATGACGATGCCGATCTGGCGGCGCAGGCTCCGCAGCTGCAAGTCGCGCACGTCCTGGTCATCGACCAGCACACGGCCGCTGCTGACGTCGTAGAAGCGCGGGATGAGGTTGGTGATGGTTGACTTGCCTGACCCCGTCGGCCCGATGAGGGCGACGCGCTCGCCCGACCGGGCGTGGAAGTCGATGTCGGCCAGGATGTTCAGGCCGTCGCGATAGCCGAAGGAGACGTGGTCGAACCGGACGTCGCCGCGCGCCCGGCCCAACTCGATGGCGTCGGGCCGGTCGACGACCTCGCCGGGCAGGTCGATGATCTCCAGGATGCGCGCGGCGCTGGCCCCGGCCGTGGCCGCCAGGTTGACCAGGAAGCCGAGCCGCTGGACGGGCGTGTTGAGCATCAGGACGTAGGAGATCATGGCGAACAGCGCGCCGACGGTGATGCGGCCGTCGAGCGCCGCCGGCCCGCCGAAGAGCAGTAGCAGGAAGATGCTCATGGCGATCAGGAAGGTCATAAAGGGCCAGTTGTTGCCCCACTTCTTGATGACCCCCTCGCGGCGGGCGAACCACTCGTTGTTCTCGCGGTCGAACTTGTCCAGCTCGTGCGGCTCGCGGGCGAAGGCCTTGACGACGCGGATGCCGGTCAGGCTCTCCTGCATGACGGTGGACAGCACGCCCATCTGCTCCTGGATGCGCTTGAACATCGGCTCGATGGTCAGGCCGAAGCGCGTTGTGGTGATCAGCAGGATGGGCAGCGGAATCAGCCCCAGCAGCGCCAGCGGCGCCGATTGGAGCAGCATGGCGACGACCACGCCGGCGAGCAGCAGCATCGTCGATAGGAAGTCCATCAGGCCAATGCCGGCGAAGCGCTCCGACTCGGCGATGTCGCCCGTGGCCCGGCTCATCAGGTCGCCGGTGTGGCTTTGGTCGTGGAAGGCGAAGGGCTGGTACTGCACCGCGTTGTAGAAGTCGTTACGCAGATCGTAGGCCACGCGATGGGTCAGCCACTCGCCATAGTAGCGTTGGGCGAAGCCGAGCAGGCCGCGCACAACGGCGATAGCCATAATGATGCCGCCGGCAAGAAACAGGTACGACGCCTGCCCCTTGTCCAGGCCATAGTCAATCGCCCAGGCCATAATGCGGGGCACAATCAGGTTCAGGCCCGTGCCCAGCAGCATGGCCACGTAGGCCACGCTGACCTCGCGGCGATAGGGGCGCAGGTAGCCCAGCAGCCGCCACGTGGCGCTGCCGGCCGCCCGCACCGAACTCGCTTGTTCACTCATGATGCGCAAAACCCCCTTTTGGTCGCCCCATTATACCACACAATCCGGGCCTCGTTAGGCAAATATCTAACGAACTATTTGGATTTGAGCGGCCCGCGGCTTTGCTTGTCGGCATGGTCTTATCTGCTACAATTGCTTCGGTTTGTGATGGATTACACAACTGGAGGCAAGCCCGCATGTTGCTCAAACGTCTACTCTTGGCAGTCATCTCCTTCGGTGTGGCCTTTGGTCTGACCGTGCTGATCACTATGTTCATCGGCACGACCCCGGCCGAATATGGCCCCATCTACATGTTCTTCACGACCCTGACGATTGGCCTGGCCATCGCCATCTGGCTCGACAAGTTCATGGGCACCAACTTGCTGCCGAAGTAAGGGAGCGCACACGCCGCCAATTGATTGTCTTTCCATGAGCCTCTGACACCAGGTAGAGGCTCTTTCTGTTTCCCACTCTACTCCACATCTCCCTCTAGGAAGGTTCTACCATGACCGCAGCGATCATCGACGGAAAGGCCATCGCCGAAAAGGTGCGCCAGGAAGTGCGCCAGGCCGTCGCCCGCATGAAGGAAGACCACGGCTACACACCGGGGCTGGCGACCGTGCTTGTCGGCGAGAACCCGGCCTCGGCCACCTACGTGCGCAGCAAGCGCAAGACCTGCGAGGAATTGGGCATCATCTCGTTTGGCCACGAACTGCCGGCCGACGCCACCCAGCAGCAAGTCGAGAAGCTGGTGGCCGACCTGAACGCCAATCCCAACGTCAACGGCATTCTCGTCCAGCTGCCGCTGCCCAAGCACCTCAACGAAGAGGCCGTGCTGAACACCATCAGCCTGGAGAAAGACGTCGACGGCTTCCACCCGGTCAACATTGGCCGCCTGGCCATGAAGGGGCGCGACCCGCTATTCATCCCCTGCACGCCCTACGGCTGCATCGTCCTGCTGGAGGAAAGCGGCATTCCCATCCGCGGGGCCGACGCGGTCGTCGTCGGCCGCTCCAACATCGTCGGCCTGCCTGTGGCCATGCTCTTGCAGAAGCGCGACGCCACGGTCACCATCTGTCACAGCCGCACCCGCGACCTGCCCGGCCACATCCGCCAGGCCGACATCGTCATCGCCGCCATCGGCCAGACCGAGATGATCACCGGCGACATGCTCAAGCCCGGCGCGGCGGTCATCGACGTGGGCATCAACCAGAAGGACGACCCGACGGCCAAGCGCGGCTATCGCCTTGTCGGCGACGTGGATTTCGAGTCGGCCAAGGAAGTCGCCGGGGCGATCACGCCCGTGCCCGGCGGCGTCGGCCCAATGACCATCGCCATGCTGATGAAGAATACCTTGCGGGCGGCCGAGATCGCGTTGGCCAAGCGGGCCTAGCCGCGGCGGGCCGGGGATACGCCATTTGAGCGACGCAAGCGAAACCGACTTCTGGCGCGGGCGGCGCGTCTTCATCACCGGCTGCACCGGCTTCCTGGGATCGTGGCTCACGGCGGCGCTGCTGGAACGCGGCGCGTCGGTCGTCGGCCTCGTCCGCGAGCGCGAGCCGGAGTCGCAACTCGTCCGCAATGGGCTGATCGACCGCGTCGAGCAGGTGCCGGGCGAACTGCTGGATTACACCCTCCTGCAGCGCACACTCATTGACTGCGCCATCGACACGGTCTTCCACCTGGCCGGGCAGACGATTGTCGGCGTGGCCAACCGCGAGCCGGTGGCCACGTTCGAGACCAACATTCGCGGCACGTGGCTGCTGCTTGAGGCGGTGCGCCAGACGCCCTCGGTGCGCGGCGTCATCATCGCCAGCAGCGAGAAGGCCTACGGCGAACAGCTCAACCTGCCCTACCGCGAGGACTATCCCTTGCAGGGCCGCCACCCTTATGAAGTCTCCAAGAGCTGCGCCGACCTGATCGCCCAGTCGTTCGCCCACACCTACGGCCTGGCCATCGCCGTCACGCGCTGCTCCAACCTCTACGGCGGCGGCGACGTGAGCTGGAACCGGCTGATTCCGGGAACTATCCGCAGCCTTCTGCGCCACGAGCAACCGGTCATCCGCTCCGACGGCTCCTTCCGGCGCGATTACCTCTACGTCGCCGACGCCGTGCGCGGCTATCTGATGCTGGCCGAGCGACTGACCGAGCCGGGCGTGCGCGGCGAGCCGTTCAATCTCGGCTCCGGCTGCCCCGTCTCCGCCCTCGACGTGGTGCGGACGATCATCGCCCTGTCGGAGCACGCCGACTGGCAGCCGCTCATCCTGAATGAGGTCAAGCACGAGATTCAGGACGAGTATCTCAGCCCGCGGAAGGCGCTGGCGGCCGTGGGCTGGGAGCCGCAGTACAGCCTCGCCGCCGGCCTGGAAGAGGCCATGCGCTGGTATCGCGCCTACCTGCGGCCATGAGCCGGGCGCGTGTCCTCGTCACCGGCGCGACCGGCTTCGTGGGCCGCGCGTTGTTGCCGCGCCTGATCGAGCGGGCCGACGTGACGCTGCTGCTGCTGGAGGAGTTCGCCGGCGCGCCCCTGCCCGCGCCGCTGGCCAAGTTGCGGCCGGCGTTCGCTGTCGTCTACGGCGACCTGCGCAACTACCCCCTGACGGCCCGCGCCGTGCGCGAGGCGCAACCGGAGCAAGTCATCCACCTGGCCGCGGCCGGCGTCAGCGATCCATTCCTCGACCCGCGCCTGGCCCTCAGCCACAACGTCACCGGCACGCTCAACCTGCTGCGCGCCTGCTTCGACGGCGCGGCGACGACGCAGCAACTCATCGTCGCCCGCACCTCGGCCGAACTAGACCCGTCGAACGTCTACGCCGCCAGCAAGGTCGCCGCGTGGGCCTTCTGCGCTATGTATGCCCGCGCCGCGGCCTGGCCCATCCACGGAGCGATGATCTTCCAGGCCTACGGCCCCGGCCAGCCGCCGGCGATGCTGCTGCCGGCCGCCCTGCGCGCCGCCCGCGCCGGGCAAGACTTCCCCATGACCGCCGGGCAGCAGGAGAAGGACTGGATTCACGTCGATGACGTGGCCGCCGGGCTGCTGGCGCTGCTGGGCCGCGACCTGCCGCCGGGGACGAC
>JAIBAS010000346.1 GCA_019695075.1 Promineifilum sp.
GGCGGCGGCGCGGCAGCCACGGCGACGCCAACGGCCACGCCGACGGGCACGCCCGGCCCCCGGCTGCGCCCGCAACTGCTCGTCACCGGTTACGCCACCGACCCGGAGCAACTCCAGCCCGGCGTGCCCTTCGCCCTGACGATGAACGTCAGCAACGAGGGCGAAGCCAATGCCCGCAACGTCACCCTCATCGTCGGCGGCGGCAGCGCCGGCTCCGGCAGCGTCGACGGCACGCCGGAAGCGGGCGGCGTCTCCGGCGCGGGCGGCTCCTTCACCGAGTTCGCCCCCATCGGTTCGTCGAACGTCAGCCGGCTGGGCAACCTGCGCGCCGGCGACGGGCTGGACGTGACCCAGCAGCTCATCGTTAACACGACGACCAAGCCGGGGGCCTACCCGGTCAAGGTGTCCTTCGTCTACACCGACGACACCGGCGCCAGCTTCACCGACGACCAGGTCATCACCCTGCTCGTCTTCCAGCAGCCGCAGGTGGAGATGAACTTCTACACCACCGCGCCGACGCTCTTCGCCGGCGAGACGGGCGGGCTGCCGCTGCAACTGGTCAACAGCGGGCGCACCTCGGCCGTCTTCGGCAACTTCAGCGTCACCGCCGAGAACGCCGAGCTATTGAACAACGCCATCTTCGTCGGCGCGCTGGAGCCGGGCGGCTTCTTCCCGCTGGACGCGATGATCACCCCCTTCGAGCCGGGGCCGCTAGACCTGCAGCTAAGCGTCACCTACACCGACGACTTCAACCGCCCGGCGATCGTCACCGATACTCTGACCATCGAGGTGCTGGAGGCCGCGCCGGTGGAGCCGGAGGGGCCGGTGCTGGGGCCGGACGGCCTGCCCATTGATGACGGCGGCGAAGCGCCGGTCGATGACGGCAGCGGCGGCAGCCAGGAAAGCCTGGGCCAACGCATCTGGCGCTTCATCCGCGGCCTGCTGGGCCTGGGCAGCGAGCCGGCCAGCGGCGACCAGCCAACCTTTGACGAAGGCGCGCCCATCGACGGCTCCGGCGGAGCGATCGAAGAGGGTGTGCCCATTGACGGCTCCGGCGAATCCGTGCCCTGACGTTTACATGGGGATTGAGCGATGAAGTTAACCGACCTGATCGCCCTCATCTGGAGTAACCTGGCCCGGCGCAAGGGGCGCGTGGCCCTGACGGCCATTGGCGTGGTCATCGGCACGACGGCCGTCGTCCTGCTCGTCTCGCTCGGCGTCGGCTTGCAGCAGAACGCGCAGTCGCAGCTGGGCGGCATCGGCGACCTGACGCGCATCACCGTCTACCCCGGCTTCTCCGAGACAGGCGGCGCGGTCGTCATGGACGCGCAGGGTAACGGCGCGCCGGCCCAGACCGCGCCGCTGAACGAGGCGGCCCTGCAGGCCATCGCCGCCATTCCGGGCGTCACCGCCGTCATCCCGCAGGACTACTTCATGGGCGGGGCGACGATCAAGATCGGCCGGCTGGAGGGCGGCGGCAGCATCATCGGCGCGGGCACGGAGGAGCTATCCGCGCTGGGCGTGACCGCGGCCCAGGGCACGACCGATCTGGCCCGCGGGACGATCATCGTCGGCTCGCAGGTGGCCAACAACTTCTACGACCCGCGCCTGCGCCCCGGCCAGGAGCCGCCCGCCCCGCCCGACCTGTATGACCAGTCATTGACCATCGAACTGATCAAGTGGGCGGAGGACGGCACGGAGATCCGCAAGAAGGTGCGCGCCCGCGTGGCCGGCGTGCTCGACGAGGCCCGCGACGAGCCGGACTGGTCGATCTACATGCCCCTGAGCGACGTGGAGGGCTATAACACCTGGTCAACCGGCCAGCGCATCGACCGCAACAAGAACGGCTACAACACGGTCATCGTCAAGGTCGAGGATGTCGATGTCGTCCTCGACGTGACCGACCAGATCACCGCCCTGGGCTTCCAGGCCTACACGCCGCAGTCGTTTGTGCAGGGCATCAGCGGCTTCTACCTGGTGCTACAGGTCGTCTTCGGGGCCATGGGGGCCATCGCCCTGCTCGTGGCGGCCATCGGCATCGCCAACACGATGACCATGGCCATCCTGGAGCGGACGCGCGAGATCGGCCTCATGAAGGCCGTCGGGGCCAGCAACCGCGACGTGCTGGCCATCTTCCTGGGCGAGGCGGCCGGCATCGGCTTCATCGGCGGGCTGGGCGGCGTGCTCATTAGCTGGGGGCTGGGGCAGGTGCTCAACGTCATCGTCCTGGGCTATCTGGCCGGGCAGGCGGCCCAGACCGGCGCGCCGCCGCCCAGCGGGGCCATTGCCACGCCGCTGTGGTTGCCGGCGTCGGCGCTGCTCTTCGCGACGTTGATGGGGCTGGCGTCGGGCCTCTACCCGGCCCTCAGCGCGGCGACGTTGGCGCCGGTCGCCGCGCTGAAGTACGAGTAGCTGGGTGATTAGAAACCGGGTTTCTCGCCGAAACCCGGTTTCTAATCTACTCAAAGCGCAGCGCTTCAATCGGGTTCAGCCGCGCGGCGCGCGCGGCCGGGTAGATGCCGAAGAAGAGGCCGACCGCGGCCGAGAAGCCGACGGCCAGGGCGATGGAGTCGAGGCCCACGGAGGTGTCCAGTTGCGGCACGGCCAAATCGATGGCCACGGCCCCCAGCGTGCCCAACAGCATGCCCGCCAACCCGCCCAGCAGGGCCAGCACGACGGCCTCCGTTAGAAACTGGCCCAGGATGTCGCGCCGCTTGGCCCCCACCGCCTTGCGCAGGCCGATCTCCCGCGTCCGCTCCGTCACCGACACGAGCATGATGTTCATGATGCCGATGCCACCGACCAACAGCGAGATGCCGGCGATGGCCCCCAGGAAGAGCGTCAGCACGCTCGTCACCTGGCCGAAGGCCTGGATGAAGTCGCCCTGGGTCAGCATGCGGAAGTCGTCGTCGTCGCGGAAGGCGATCTGGTGGTTGTTGCGCAGCAGCTCGCCGATGTCGATGATGACGCCGTCGATGGCCGCCTCGTCGGCGGCCTGGACGATGATGGCGTCCACCAATAGCTGGCCCGTGCGGGCGCTGCGGGCGTCGAAGAGGCGCTCCTGGGCCGTGGTCAGGGGGATGATGGCGATGTCGTCCTGGCTGCCGCCGATGCCGGCCGCGCCCTTGGTCGTCAGCAGGCCGATGACGCGAAAGTTGATGCCGTTGATGCGCACTTCCTGGTCGAGCGGGTCGACGTCGTCGGGGAAGAGGGCGTTGGCGGTGTCCTGGCCGAGGATGACGACGCGCGAGCGGCCGTCGTAGTCTGTCTGGTCGATGTCCCGGCCGCGGGCAATGGTCAGCGTGTTGACAGCCGTGTAGTTGGGCGTGGCCGCGCGGGCCAGGACGGTGTGGAGGTTGCCACCGAACTGCAACTCCACCTGCCGGAACATGACCGGGGCGGCGGCCGCCGCGCCGGGCACGAGGTTGGTGTCGGCGATGTCGGTCGCGTCGCGCACCGTCAGCGAGGACTCATTGAAGGGATCGCTGCCGGGCGGGCCAGGCTGCTCCTGCACCGGGATGACGAAGATGAGGTTCGTGCCCAGCCCGGAGAACTGATCGGCCACGTAGCGCGTGACGCCATCGCCCAGCGATAGCAGGGTGATGACCGCGGCCACGCCGATGAGGATGCCCAGCATGGTCAGCGCGGCGCGCAGCTTGTTGGCCGAGAGGCCGCGCAGGGCAATGCGGATGTTCTCGCTCAGCATGGCTTACTCATAGCGCAGCGCATCGATGGGGTTCAGCCGCGCCGCGCGCGTGGCCGGGTAGATGCCGAAGAAGAGGCCGACGGCGGCCGAGAACAGGATGGCCAGGGCGACCGAGTTCCACGCCAGCCGCGCGTCGAGCAAGTCGGAGAAGCGGCTGATGAGCCAGGCCCCGCCCGCGCCCAGCGCCAGCCCGATCAGCCCGCCGAGGCTGGCCAGGATGATGGCCTCGGTCAGGAATTGCCACAGGATGTCGCGCCGCTTGGCCCCCACAGCCTTGCGCAGGCCGATCTCGCGCGTCCGCTCGGTGACGGACACGAGCATGATGTTCATGATGCCGATGCCGCCGACGAGCAGCGAGATGCCGGCGATGAGGCCCAGGAAGAGGGTCAGGACGTTGGTGATCTGGCTGAGCGCGCCGATGACGTCCGACTGGCTGAGGATGGTGAAGTCCTCCTCGTCGCGGTAGGCGATGCCGCGCGACTCGCGCAGGGCCAGGGCCATCTCGACAATGGCCGCGTCCTGCCGCTCCTCGCTGGCCACCTGGGCCAGAATCTGGTCAACGCGGTATTCGCCGTCGGCCCGGCGGGCGGGGAAGAGGCGGCGCTGGGCGGTGTTGAGCGGGATGAGGACGACGTCATCCTGGTCGTTGAAGCCGGAGCCGCCCTTCTCCTCCATCAGGCCGATGACGCGGAAGTTGACGTTGTTGATGCGGATCGTCTCGCCCACCGGCGGCGTGCCGTCGGGGAAGAGCTGCTCGTAGACGCTCTGGCCCAACACGGCCACGCGCGCGGCGGTGGTCACGTCCTGCTCGGTGAAGAAGTCGCCCTCGATGGGGTAGAAGTCGCGCACGTCGGTGTAGTCGGGCGTGGTGCCGGTGACGGTCGTGCGCGCCTCTTCGCCGCCGCGGGTGACGACGGCCGGGCGGCCGTAGGTCGGGGCGACGCGCACCAGGTCGGGCACGGCGCTCGGATTGGCCAGGGCCAGGTAGTCGTCGTTGGTCAGTTCGGCGCGCACCAGGTCGCCGGTGAATTCGTTGGCGTCGGGCGAGCCGGGCACGACGAAAAGCAGGTTGTTGCCCAACCCCTGGAACTCGGACACAACGACGTCCTGGACGCCTTCGCCCACGGAGATGAGCGTGATGACCGCGGCGACGCCGATGATGATGCCCAGCATCGTCAGGACGGCGCGCAGCTTGTTGGCCAGGAGGCTGCCGAGGGCGAGGCGGGTGTTCAGGGCCAGGTTCATAGGATCAAGAGGCGAATGCCGGGACGCCGGAAAAGAGGGGGCGCGCGGCTGTCCCGGCGATCTTATTCATGGACAAGGGCCTCATCCGACGGCCGCTTGCTCTGCCCGGCCACCAGGGGCGTGGGCACGGCCTCGTCGCGCACGACGATGCCGTCGGCCAGGGTGATGATGCGCCGCGTGTGGCGGGCGATCCACGGGTCGTGGGTGACGAACAGGATAGTGATGCCCTGCTCGCGGTTCAAGCGCTGGAAGATGGCCATGACCTCCGTGCCCGATTTGCTGTCGAGGTTGCCCGTCGGCTCGTCGGCCAGAATGATGGCCGGCTCGTTGACCAGAGCGCGGGCGATGGCCACGCGCTGCTGCTGGCCGCCGGATAGCTCGCTCGGCCGGTGGTGAACGCGCTCGCCCAGCCCGACCATCTCCAGCGCCCGCCGCGCCCGCTCGCCGCGCTCGCGCTTGGCGGCGTAGATGAGCGGCAGTTCGACTTGCTGGATGGCCGGGACGCGCGGCAAGAGGTTGAAGTTCTGGAAGACGAAGCCGATCTTGCGGTTGCGAATGTCGGCCAGCTGGTCGTCGCTCATGTCGCTGACGTCGATGCCGTCGAGCAGATATTGGCCGCTGGTCGGCTTGTCCAGCGCGCCGAGCATGTTCATCATCGTTGACTTGCCGGAGCCGGACGGCCCCATGATGGCCACGAATTCGCCGGCAAGGATGTCCACCGACACGCCATTCAGGGCGCGCACCTCGTACTCGCCCATGCGGTAGACCTTGGTCATGTCGCGGATGACGATGACCGGCCGGCCGGCGGCGCCGCGGCCGTTGTCTGTCGCCGTCACGGGCGTCTTTTCGTCGCTGCGGGCGGTCATGGTCTAGCCCCCCAGATCGCTCAGGAAGCCGCCCAGCCCCTCGCGGTCATTGGTCAGGACGACGACATCGCCCTCGCTCAGGCCGCTGACGACTTCGCTGAACTGCTCGTTACGCAGACCGGTCTCCACCGCGCTCTCGGCGATCGTGCCGTCGGGCTGACGGACGAGGACGAAGGCCTCGCCCGTCTCCCGGTCGAGGCGCACGGCCCAGTTGGGCACAACCAGCACATCGGCGATCTCGTCCACGGTGATGGCCGCACTGGCGCTCATACCCGGCCGCAGGTCCTCCGCGGCGGCCTCGTCGATGTTGATCGTCACCAGGTAGGTGACGACGCCGGTGGTGCTGGTGCTGGTCGGGGCGATCTCGCTAACCGTGCCCTGCACCGGCTCGTCGGGTAGCGCGTCGAGGGTGATCAGCGCCGGCTGGCCGGCTTCGACGCGGTCGATGTCGATCTCATCGACCTGGACGGTGATGTGGTAGGCGTTCTCGTTGAGGACGGTCATGGCCGGCGCGCCGGGCGTGGCCTGCTCCCCCGCGCGGATGAGGACGCTGGCGACCTGGCCGTCGATAGGGGCGATGAGCTGGGCCTGCTTGAGGCGTAGCTGGGCGATGGCCAGGTTGGTGCGCGCGCTGGCCACCTGGGCGTCGAGGATGGCCTGCTCCTCGGCCGACGGCCCTTCGCGCAACAGGTCATTGGCCGCGCGGGCGCGAGCCAGTTGCGCCTCGGCGGCGGCGACGT